>NZ_JAGGQR010000022.1:0-30063 GCF_018613205.1 Bacillus sp. ISL-46 | reverse complement strand
GCTTCCTCCTTAAGACTCTGAATTAGATTGGACTCTATACTCGTATCTTACTGAGGTGCTCTATTTTTTTCAAACCTGTTATTTAACGATCTACAGGAATGCTAAACTGCTTTGTTAGTTGAAGAAGAAAATAAAATCTTTATTTTATAAATAAAAAAGAGAGCCTTAGCTCTCCAACAAACGGTTAACTTTCTGAATCTCCCCTTCAAATAACCTCATGTCCAACTCGTAATCATCATGACCATCAAATGAATCCAACATATCTTTTTCTTGATGTAATGTTATCAAATACTGCTCCAATGAAAACCCACCACTTTGGATTGTATTCTCAAACACAACTTTAAATCTGCTCATTTATTTCACCTCGACAGATAGTATTTCCAATACAAGAAATGAAATTCGTATTTTATTACCAAATATAAAAGGACCATTTAGGTCCTTTTGGCTTCTTCAAGTAAAGCACCCGTTAATTGAATAAAGAATACAATAAAGTTTGACTTTAGTTTGGTTAATAGTAGAGATATTCTGTACATTCTCGCTTGTTTCAAAAAAATAACAACACCTTTTAAAATATTAAATTTATTGTTATTTTAACAGTTGTTCTTCTTTAACAATACTGCTTTGAACAACTAAGTAGAAAACAATTATTACACTGATTTTATCTTATTTTCATTTGTAATTATTTTTCCACAATGTATTGATAGCCATAGATAAAAATTGATAATAATACACAAATAAAATACCAAATGGTATGATTTATTTTTTTAAATTTAAATATATCAAATTTTTCCCACATAGAACCAAGTAGAAAAGCATTAAAAATATTCGCAATGGCATTGGTAATGAGGTATTTTGGAAAATTACCGTAAGCTAGTTTAAATATCCATAGCGTTGCTACAAAATATGGTCCTAATATATATGAGAAATCTACATTACCAGGGGAAAGTGGATTTTTATTTATCCACCATCTTCTCTTATTTCCGATGACACTAAAGACACTTAAAAATAAGTTAATAAAACTTGCTACGGGTAAATACCTTACAAGTGATTTTTTATCCATGAACAGAACAGAAAGCCATGGAATGATTATCATAGATAACGAAAATGCTTTCTTATTATTCATCTCAACCAACTTCCTCCAGAATGTTTTTTTTATCATTCCTCAGGCTTAGCTTTATTATTATCACTTGTTCAACTAACCTGCCCGTTACTTTAAGTAGAAACCTTCACAATCTCAATAGAGTAGAACCTATTGATACAAAATCAAATCACCTCTAAATTAGGCTCCGTGATGTCTCATAAGACTTGTATCAAAATCTAATCGTTGTAAATCCGCATTTTCCTGACGCTACCCCATGCCCATCAAGTTAAAATTTTGCAGCACCTCCAGAACGAAATTTTAGACCTTCTTGTAACAAAGAAAATTGGGGGTGACCTTGTTTTCTTGGCTTGATAGGCATGCGTTAGGACCCCTTATAACATTTTCATAGAAAAGCCCGTTTAGTGACCTATGGACTTACTCTTGTGCAGTTGGACAAATAGAAAAAAACAGACTGGAAATCCAGCCTGTTTTCAATAAATACGCACATTTAATTTTAAAAAGGAGAAAATTACTCCAATTCAACAATTGTAGCAACAGCTTGGCCGCCGCCAATGCAAAGTGTAGCTAAACCAGTTTTGGCATTTCTGCGTTTCATTTCATGGATCAAGGTAACAAGAATACGGGCTCCGCTGGCACCAATTGGATGTCCAAGTGCAATAGCACCGCCGTTAACATTTAAAATTTCATCTTTAAAGCCTAATTCTTTTCCTACTGCAAGGGCTTGGGAAGCAAATGCTTCATTCGCTTCGATTAAATCAATATCTTCGATTGAAATTGCTGCTTTTTCTAATGCCTTTTTCACTGCTGGTACTGGACCAACTCCCATAATGCTAGGGTCTACCCCGGCATTTGCAGTTGCTTTAATCGTAACTAATGGCTGAAGACCCAATTCCTCTGCCTTTTGCTTGCTCATAATAACTAATGCTGCTGCTCCGTCATTAGTCCCTGGAGCGTTACCTGCTGTTACAGTTCCGTCCTTTTTAAATGCAGGGCGCAGCTTCGCTAATATTTCTGCGGTGGTTCCTTTTCTAGGAACCTCGTCTGTATCAAAAACGATCGGATCACCTTTACGCTGTGGAATGACAACCGGAACAATTTCATCTTTGAATTTTCCTGTTTCGATCGCTTCAACTGCTTTTTGCTGGCTCCATGCTGCAAACTCATCCTGCTGCTCTCTGGTCAGCTCATATTTCTCTGCAACGTTTTCACCTGTGATCCCCATATGGTAATCATTAAAAGCACACCATAGACCATCATTGATCATGCTGTCGATTATTTTTTGATCTCCCATTTTAAAGCCATCGCGGGCATTTTTCAATAAGTATGGTGCCTGACTCATACTTTCCATTCCGCCTGCTACAACGATTTCAGCATCTCCTGCAAGGATCGCCTGCATGGCAAGATGAACGGCCTTCATACCAGAACCACAAATCTTATTAATTGTAAAGGCCGAAGACGTCACTGGAATACCTGATTTTATCTGTGCTTGACGAGCCGGATTTTGACCAACACCTGCTTGAAGAACGTTACCCATTATGACTTCGTTTACCTGCTCCGGTTTCACTCCTGCTTTTTCAAGTGCTTCTTTGATAGTGACTGCTCCCAGTTCAGTTGCAGATACATTTTTTAAACTTCCATTAAAATTTCCAATTGCTGTACGAACGGCACTTACAATTACAATCTCTTGACTCATATTCTTTACTCCTTTTTTTCTGCTTTTATAATTGTCTATTTTCATTGAATTTTGTTGTTTTATGTAGAATGTAAATATGGTGAATAGAAAAATTAAAAAACTAGCCATTTATACTCTTGATCGGCCGGTGCATAAGCACCTTCTTTTGATCCATCTTAAGAAATGAAACCTCTGTAGGGGTTCCGAGATACGTAAAACTAGGTCATAGTGATACAATATTTACCAATGTGTTGATCTTTTATTAGGTACTTTTTTTATCTTCCTACTGATTTTTCACCACGAAGGATCATACACGTACTTAAAGTATGGGCAACTAATGAACCGCCTTCATCAAAAACATCGCACTTGATTAGCCCAATAGTCTTTCCTTTCTTTATAACCTCACCTTTTGCTGTAATTTTTTCATTCCAAATCGGTTTCAAATAATTAATTTTAAGTTCAACTGTCGTAAAGGTTTCATTCATTTCTAACAAACTTGAAAAGGCCACACCCATTGCCATATCGGCTATATCACATAATATTCCCCCATGGATTGTTCCCATAGAATTTGCATGTTTCTCCGTATTACACTCTAATTCAAAAACTGCTTTACCCTTCTCGATTTGTAACAACTCTGCACCAATTAACTTAGCGATAGGTGGTGGCGGAACCTCGCGATTAATTATTTTTTGCATATTTAAAATTCTCTCGTTCATATAAACCCCCTCTAATAAAAAACACAAACCGGTCTGTTTTTCATTATACGTTAAACCAAGTTACAGTTGTCAATATAATTTTAATATTCTAACAAAAAAGGGGTGATTTAAATTACATAAAAGGTTATATTTATATTAACAAGACCGTTCGGTTTGAAAATTCTAATGAAAATGAGGGTTAAAAATGCGTAAAGGAGAACGAACAAAACAGTTGATTATTGAAAAGGCCTCTGGACTTCTAAATACCCAGGGATACTTAGCAACTTCCATTACAGATATTATGGAAAAGGCTGGTATGGAAAAAGGAGGGATTTATAATCACTTTAAAAGCAAACAAGAACTTTCTTTGGATGCATTTTCATTTTCTATTGAAACGATGTCCACAACCTACCAAGAAGCAATTAGGAGCAAAAATGCTTCCATCGAAAAATTGAACGCAATTCTTGAAGTCTTTTTGTTATTAGCAGAAGGCAAGCCAATTCCTGGCGGCTGCCCAATTCTTAATGCAGCAATCGAGTCCGATGATGCGCATCCAGCCTTACGTGATGCGACTAGAAAAGCAATGAATGACCTTTATGATATGATACTTCGTATTATTCGGAATGGGATAAAAAACGGTGAAGTAAACTCTACAATAGATTCAGAGACATTCACAACGATCTTTATATCTACAATAGAAGGGTCTCTAATGTTGACAAAGCTTTATAACGACACCATTTATATAAATCGAGCCATTGGCTTTTTAAAAGACTATCTAGCTAAGTTTGAAACTAGAGACAAGAATTAAAAAGGTGACAAGAACATAAAAAATTTAAGATCAACTACTTAAATGTATAGGAGGTAAAATCAATGAGTACAGCTATTGAGAATGAAGTCATTTATAAAGCAAAGCTTGCAAAAGAAGCAAGTTTAGAAATGCAAAATAAAACAACTGAAGAAAAAAATACAACACTATTAGCAATTGCAGAGCAATTACTAATAGATCAAGCGTTTATACTAAAAGAAAATGCAAAAGACATTGAATATGGTCATAAATTAGGGTTATCTGAGTCCATAATCGATCGTCTTATGCTGAATCCAGAACGGGTTAAAGCCATGAGTGATGCAATTCATTTAGTAATTAATTTGCCCGATCCAATAGGAGAAGAATTGGAACGCATAAATAAGGATAATGGACTGATTATTAGTAAGCGACGTGTGCCACTCGGTGTCCTCGGTATGATTTATGAAGCCCGTCCGAATGTAACCATTGATGCAGCTACGCTGTCTTTAAAAACAGGAAATACAGTTCTACTGCGTGGCTCTAGTTCAGCAAAACACTCCAATATGGCTTTAGTTACGTCTATACATCAAGCATTGAAACGTGTGCAATTCCCTCAAAATGCGGTACTTTTAATCGAGGATACGTCACGCGAAACTGCTAAAACATTATTTAACTTAACAGAGTATTTGGACCTTTTAATTCCTCGTGGAGGCAAAGATTTAATTGATTTAGTGGTACGTGAAGCAAGTGTGCCTGTTATTGAAACAGGGGCTGGTAACTGCCATGTTTTTGTTGATGCAACCGCAAAATACGATATTGTAAGACCAATCGTACTAAATGCTAAAACTCAGCGTCCATCAGTATGTAATGCGATTGAAAGTTTGTTAATCCATGATGAATTCTTTAATAATTATGGAAAAGAACTACTTGAAACGGTATCAATTGCTGGAGTTAAAATTTATGGAGATGAAAAAGTTTGTAAAGCATTTCCAACAGCCCTCAAAGCAACAGAGGAACATTATGCAAAAGAATTTTCAGATTTAATCATCAGTGTGAAAACTGTAAATAGTGTTGAAGAAGCCATTGCCCATATTAATCAATATGGTACAAAACATTCCGAGTGTATTGTGTCGGAAACGCCAAAGAATGTTGAACAATTCTTAAATGATATTGATGCAGCAGTTGTCTATCATAATGCCTCAACACGCTTTACAGATGGCTTTGAATTTGGATATGGTGCCGAAATTGGCATTTCAACACAAAAGCTACATGTAAGAGGACCAATGGGGTTACCAGCTTTAACGACGACAAAATATTATGTCAATGGAGACGGACAAATTCGACTTTAATTAGTCACAATGTTATTTAAAATTTCTTTAAATATCTTATAGATTGTTACGATGTTATCTAGAATAAAGTAAATTAAAAAGATAAAAATAGCCAAAAGGCATCTAAGGGAAGAACCTTGATGCCTTTTTAATACCCATTAAAAAGGTGAAAACATATGAATAGATTAATCTCTATCTCTATGTTTTGTGTGTGGTAGTGTCTGCTGCTTTTCTTGTTATTAGGGTATCACCACATGCCCATCAGCTAAGTTAAAACGATACCTTCAAAAATGAAAAAACGCTATGCTTATCGTAAGAAGTTTACGAGAAAGGATGGTGTTTTTTTATGAATCCTATCATCTCTAGTGAACTAACACTTTTCGCACAAGAATTACAACGCTTTTTATCTCCAATAGTCCTACAAGAAATCGCCAAACAAGTTGGTTTTGTACAGCGATCTAGTAAGTATCAAGCAGATGAACTCATCGCTCTTTGCGTTTGGCTCAGCCAAGAAGTCGCTAGTACATCACTTACACAATTGTGCAGTCGGTTAGAAGCTTCCACTGGTGTACTGATGAGCCCAGAAGGATTGAATCAACGCTTTAATCCAGCAGCTGTTGCATTTCTTCGAGAAGTCTTTACCTCTCTTCTTACACAAAAACTCTGTTCCAATCAATCGCTTTCTGCACACATGATGGCTACTTTCAATCGTATCCGTATTTTAGATGCGACAGTATTTCAATTGCCTGATCATTTTGCCACTGACTATCAAGGTTCAGGTGGGAGTAGTAATACAGCAGGTGTAAAAATTCAAATGGAATATGATTTACTAAGTGGTCAATTTCTTAACGTGCAGCTTGGACCAGGAAAGAATAATGATAAAACATACGGTACTATCTGCCTTGAAACTGTAGAGGCGGGCGATTTATGTTTGCGTGATCTTGGTTATTTCGATTTAGGAGACTTACAAGCCATTCATGATAAAGAGGCTTACTATATCTCGCGGTTGAAGCTAAATACACGTATTTATATCAAGAACCCTGAGCCAGAATACTTCAACAACGGCACGTTAAAAAAGCAAACCGAATACATCCAGCTTGATATGACACAAATGATGTCTAGTCTAACCCCTGGTGAAACGATGGAAATCCCCGAGGCATACATTGGCCAAAATCAGAAGCTTCCAGCACGTGTCATTATCCATCGTTTAACCGACGACCAAACGCAAACACGCTTGAGAAACCAAGCGATACGTGAAAAGAAGAAAGGCATTGTCATGAAGGATAAAAGTAAACGTTTAATGGGTATGAATGTATATATCACGAACACGTCACTAGAGGAAGTACCCACGAACTACGTGCATTCATTGTATTCACTTCGTTGGCAGATTGAGATTTTGTTTAAAACGTGGAAGTCATTCTTTGAAATTGATGAATGTAAAAATATTAAAAGAGAACGCTTAGAGTGCCATTTATATGGACAACTTATCGGCATTCTCCTCTGTTCTTCTACAATGTTTCAAATGCGACAGCTACTGCTTGAAAAGAAAAAGCAGGAGTTAAGTGAATACAAAGCGATATATATGATTAAAGATTACTTTCCGTTACTGTTTCAAGCGATAGCAGTTAGCATAGAAGAACTTTTGAAAATTCTACATCGCCTTTATCAGCTGCTCAAAAAGAACGGTCGTAAATGTCATCGGTATAAGAAGATGACCGTCTTTGATATTCTAGGGGTTGTGTATGAAACGACAGTGAAGCATAGACAAGCAGCCTAGCGAAAAAATCGCATTTTAATAGGCTTCTTTCGCATGCCTACTTTTCCGTCACTCTCTAGTTTTAAAACAAGGCTCATTTCGTATCTAGTAATTTACGTTGTTAGCTTGATGGGTATGTGACGCTACCCCTAATAGAAAATAATTTAAAAGTGCAAACTATTTTAAAGGAGGTGAAAACATGCCAAACATGAAAAATATAACAGGTTTAAAAACAGCAGTTCAACCGACTGAAGGCGGGGAAGGTATACCATCTTTTGCAGGCTCCATTTCAGGCGGTGTTGAACGCCCAGGCGCAACCAGTGTTGAATCACCGGGAGCAACCTCTCATGTTTCAACAAACTCAAATGCCCCCAATGACCCGGTTATTGCTCCACCAGAACTTTAAGACAAAACAGATGAAGCGATTGAATGATGTCCTCTAAGACTTAAAAAAACGCCATTATTTGAAGTGAACCAAAAAAGTTAGACATATATATTTTAAGCAACCTGGTGGACCTGAGACCGGTATTCTACTGGGCTCAGGTCCATTAACTTTTTCTTCATGCTGATATTGTTGTAGTAGTGAATATAATCATGTAATTCCTGTATAAAATGCTCAATACTTTCAAACTCCTGGAGATAGAGAAGTTCTGTCTTAAGGATGCCCAAAGAAGTTCTCGATAACCGCATTATCGAGACAGTTTCCCTTTCGGGACATGCTTTGTGTAATATTCCGGTCTTCTAGAGTTTTCTGGTACTTGGCCATCTGGTAATGCCATCCTTGATCTGAGTGGAGGATTAACTTATCTTCTGGATTTAAAACCTCTAAAGCTTGTTCCAGCATGTCGCCTACTAAATCAAAAGAGGGTCGGAACTTAACTGTATACGAGATGACTTCACTATTGAACAAATCAAGAATAGGAGATAGGTAGAGTTTCTGTCCGAAAAGGCTGAATTCTGTTACGTCTGTTACCCATTTCTGATTAGGCTTGTTGGCTTGGAAATCCCGATTTAGAATGTTAGCCGCAACTTTCCCTACATTTCCGCGATAGGACTTATATTTCTTCATACGAACCTGGCACTTGATCCCCATCTGGTTCATTAGCTTGAGGACAGTCTTGGGGTCAAGAATCAAGCCTTTCTTATCAAGCTCTTTTTTAATGTTACGGTGTCCATAACGACCTTTATGATGGTGATATATTTCTTGTATTGCTTCTTTCACCTTTGCGTATTTATCAGGGCGGTCCATGTGTTTTCTCCAATAATAATAAGTACTTCTTTGGATACCCGCAATCTTGATCAGCTCAGCGACTTTATATTCATTCCTTAGTTCAAAAATTACTTGCGCTTTGAGTTTTGTTGTAATTTTTCCTGTTCCCGAACTAAGGCATTTAACTTTTTTAGATAAGCGTTCTCCATTCGTAAACGTTCGACTTCTTGGATAAGGGATTCATTTGTTTGAATGGTCGGATCGTTCTTTTTTCTTTCTTTTGTCATGGGAGGTCGCCCCTTCTTCCTTGGTAATAGGGCTTCCTCTCCTTCTGTTTCAACAGCTCTCCTCCAGGAAAGGATGGTGGAGGGATCGGGAATTTTAAACTTCACCGCTGTATCATTAAGAGATGCCCAATTATCGTCCATATATTTGAGTACCTCCATTTTAAACGCAGCGGAGTAGTTTGTATAACTTTTTCTTAAGGAATCTTCTCCATGTTCCATATAAAGATTTACCCACTTTTGAATTGACTTATGAACAGTACCTAGCTTTTTAGCAATATCCCTATAAGACAGGTTTCCTTTTTCATATACTTTTACTGCCCATTACTTGTCCTCGAAAGTAAATTTAGCCATATAAAAAACTGCACCTCCATTGTTAGTTTTGTGTCTAACAATTTTGGTGCAGTTCATTTTGAGTTGGGGACAATTTATTAATTATTGTCCTCAACTTTTTATTTTGTTTCCCTGACGATTCTCTCATTAAGCACTATTCCAACCTTAATATGTTTCTATTTTGGGACAGGAGTAATTAAAATTTTTGAAAGGCATTTTAACAAAGCAGCTCAACCAATAAAGAATGAGTCTCTTGATACGTCAATAATTTTAAGAAATGAGGAGTACCAATAGCACCAAGGCGTATTTTTTACGTTCTTTAATTTATATATTAAAATGATATGAAGAAAAAAGAAATAAAGTAATTCTTAAAAAGCCTGTGTTTTCAGGCTTTTTTTGTTTTGTGTATAAAATGAGTGTTTTACCCTTCTATATGCTTCGTGGTCAAAATGTGGTCAATTTTTTTCTCCCTTTAGCTTTTGCTTTACAATTGAATAACATATAATCTTACATTATTGAGCAAAGATGAGGTAACCCTGCTACAAACAAACCACTATTTCTTCACCTTAGTACATACTCCCAAAAATTTCTTTTCTTTATTCCACTCGTTTAGCACAACAAGAAATTTAAATCATTTTGTTTCAATCGTCTTCTTCACACAACTTTTATCTCTTACGACAATATGCTAATAGTTCCTCAAATTCTTACAAATTGATTAGTAACCAAAAGGTTGAAATTAAATGGCACCTTTACAAAAAAGGAATTCATTTCAAACTTAAATAAGTAAGCGAATAGAAACGGTCATACGCCTATCAAACTAATGATCGAAAGCAGAATTTCATTATACTGCATTGATCTACGCATAACCCTTCTTTACCTAATGCTCATTTAGATGCAGAAATAACTGTTAAACTTAAAGAGGACTAAAAAACTCCCTCCATACAAGCTGAACCCCAGAAACTTAACTTCATCATAATTAAATCCAATATACGCATATAATTGAAAAAAGGCTAAGGAATGAAAATATTTGTGTGAGGTGCAAATTGAAAAATTTTAATATGCTCATTTATTATGTTAAGCCTTTAGATACTTTATATTCAATAGCTCAGAATTTTAACTGCCCTATCAACGAGATAATGATATTAAATAGGTTAATATATCCAATTGTATTTCCTGGCCAACAACTCAAAATACCTGTTCGTTCTTTAACACACAATGAATTCAATTATAGTTCAAAATGTTCTAAAGTTCCTAAAATAGAGAAGAACAATATATTTGAAACAATGTTGGACAAAAATTTTTATATTTCCTCACCAGATGGTAGAATCCATGTCACCTTTATGTTAAAAAACGGAGTCCCATATTATTCTGTTCGATATTGTGATAAAGACATATTGGTTCCTTCAAAACTTGGCTTTATTTTTAAAGAGAGAAAACCACTTAATCAGAACTTTTTTATTGTTAGCAGCAAGTACAAAAGTTTTAATCAAACTTGGACTCAACCGTGGGGGGAAGTAAAAGAAATTCGCAATCAGTATAACGAACTGAGAGTTGACCTCGAGGAGGGCATCGGAGCTCGCCGGAAAATGACAATCATTTTCCGGGTATACGATTACGGACTCGGTTTTCGTTACGAATTACCAAAGCAAGATCATCTATCTGATTTTGAAATCATGGATGAGGAAACGGAGTTTTCACTAACAGGTGATCATAATGCCTGGTGGATTCCAGCATACCGAAAAGAACGCTATGAATATCTTTATCATAAAACGCCTATCAGTTCTATTTCCAAGTCTTTTCGTGCTGTCCATACCCCACTTACCATAAAAACCATTAATGGAATTTACTTAAGTATTCACGAAGCAGATTTAAAAGATTATTCTTCTATGGCCTTAATGCCTTTAAAGTCTAATAAGCTTAAGGTGGACCTTTTTCCTTGGTCAAACGGTGTTAAAGTGAAAGGAGCTACTCCTTTAAGAACACCTTGGCGAACAATCCAAATTGCAGAGAATCCGGGGGACTTAATCACAAACTATTTGATTCTAAATCTCAATGAGCCAAACCAATTAGGGGATGTTTCTTGGGTGAAGCCTGGCAAATATATTGGTATTTGGTGGGGGATGCATCTCGGAAAATATACTTGGGGCCCTGGCCCAAAACATGGGGCTACTACTGAAAATGCCATGAGATATATTGACTTTGCTGCTAAATATGGAATTCCAATGGTATTAATTGAAGGATGGAATAAAGGTTGGAACGGTGATTGGGTAGAACAAGGGGAACAATTTAACTTTACAACTCCGGCTGAAGACTTTGACATACAAGAAGTGGCTTCCTATGCTGCAAAAAAAGGAATAAAAATCATCGGTCACCACGAGACTTCTTCTGCTGTTAAGAATTATGAACAACAGCTGGAAAGGGCTTTCGAGTTTTATAAAAAATTAGGAATTGATATTGTGAAAACTGGATATGTTGGGAAAGATCCTGCTGTGAAACGTCTAGATGATCAAGGGGATCTTATCGGTATGGAGTGGCATCATGGACAGTATATGGTGAATCATTATAGAAAAGTGGTAGAGACTGCAGCGCGATATCACATTATGTTGGATGTACACGAGCCGATAAAGGATACAGGTGAAAGACGTACTTATCCAAATATGATGACGCGTGAAGGGGCACGGGGACAAGAATATAATGGCTATATTGCTTGGAGCGAGGAGGGTGGAAACCCACCAGAGCATACTACAATCCTCCCCTATACCAGAATGCTCGCAGGTCCCTTTGATTATACACCTGGAATTGTCGATTTACTTTTCGCGGAATATAGACCAAAGAATAGAGTTAAAAGTACCTTAGCCAAAGAACTTTCCCTTTATGTTATTTTGTACAGCCCCCTACAAATGCTCGCAGATTTGCCTGAAAATTATGAGAAGAATCTTCCTGCCTTTCAATTTCTGTTAGATGTACCCGTTGACTGGCAAGACACGAAGGTTTTAAACGGTGAAATTGGTGAATATATTACGATTGTCAGAAAGGATAGACATAGTGAAGATTGGTACTTAGGGAGCATTACCGATGAAAATGGACGTATTCTTTTTGTGCCTTTCACTTTCCTTGATCCAAACAAGAAATACGTGGCTGAAATATATGCAGATGGCGTTGATGCAGATTGGATATATAATCCATTGTCTCTTGATATCTATAAAGTGCTTGTTGATCGTAACACAATACTAAAACTAAGGTTGGCTCGCGGAGGTGGGCAAGCGATGCGTATTCGACCAGCTTATGAGCATGAAGTAAACCATTATTCCCAATAACAATTTTGATGTAAATTAAACCTAGTAAAAAAAAGCGGTCGAATATTTGTTTTCAAGCAAGAGGGTGCCCAAAAGCTATAACTTGGGCACCCTCTTTATATCACTCATTTAAGAAGATATACTCTTGCTTCATATGGTTTTAAGAAGATGGAAGAGATATTATCATTGTTTTCGTCTACTTCATAGTTGCTAATTAATAAATGTTTCGAATTATTTTGAATATGACCAGGCAATTGAAACTCTGGAGTTTCACTAGAGAAGTTTGTAATGACGAGCAATGTTTCATTATCTAGTACACGAGTATAGGCATAAATTTGGTCATGCTCTTCTAAAACGAGATTATAATCGCCGTATACAATAACTTTATACTCTTTACGTAACTTGATAAGATTTCGATAATAATGGAAAATAGAATTTGAATCTTCTAGTGATTTCTTTGCATTGATTTCTTTATAATTTGGATTCGCTTTTAGCCAAGGTGTACCTGTTGTGAATCCAGCATTTTCGCTATCATCCCATTGCATAGGGGTTCTCGCGTTGTCACGTCCTTTAATGTAGATGCTCTCCATTACTTTATCGTGATCCTCTCCACCTTCAAGTACCCTTTCACGATATATATTATGAATCTCAAGGTCATTATACTCACTAATGTCAAATTTAGCATTGGTCATACCTATTTCTTCACCTTGATAGATATAAGGTGTTCCTTGCATCATATGAAGAAATGTTCCAAGCATTTTTGCAGATTCCACACGGTAAGAAGTATCATTTCCAAAACGGGAAACCATTCTTGGCTGATCATGATTATTTAAGTAAAGACTATTCCAACCTTTTCCTTCTAGACCTTTTTGCCATTTGGTCATTACTTCTTTTAAATCCGAAAGTTTCCAAGGCTTTACATCCCATTTACCACTTGGTTCCGAGTCTATATCCATATGCTCAAATGTAAAAATCATATTTAACTCAGTACCTTCACTATTAGCATATTGATTAGCATCTTCCGTTGTTGTTCCTGGACATTCACCAACCGTCATCACATCATATTTTGATAGTACTTCACGGTTCATTTCCTGTAAAAATTCATGAACGTGCGGACCGTTTAAAAAATGTTCCCCTCGTGATTCATAGTCATGGATATCTTTCACATCAGGTAACCCTTCTGCTTTTGAAATCATATTGATTACATCCAAACGGAAACCGTCTATTCCTTTTTCAAGCCACCATGTCATCATGTCATACACTTCTCTACGAAGACTTGGATTTTCCCAGTTTAAATCTGGTTGTTTTTTGCTGAATAAGTGCAGAAAGTATTCGTCTGTCTCTGGATCATATTTCCAAGCTGATCCACTAAAGAATGATATCCAGTTGTTTGGTTCTTTTCCGTCCTTACCTGGGCGCCAAATGTAGTAATCTCGGTAAGGGTTATCCTTCGATTTACGGGATTCGATGAACCATTCATGTTCATCTGATGAGTGATTGACAACAAGGTCCATCATAAGTTTCATCCCTCGTGAATGCAACCCTTCTAAAAGTTCATCTAAATCCTTCATAGTACCGAACTCATCCATAATATCTTGATAATCACTAACATCATACCCGTTATCATCGTTTGGAGATTTATAAACAGGTGAAAGCCAAATAACATCTACGCCTAATTCTTTTAAGTAATCAAGTTTTGAAGTAATTCCGCGTAGATCGCCAATCCCATCACCATTACTATCCATAAAGCTACGAGGATAAATTTGATAGACAACACTTTCTTTCCACCATTTTTTCTCCATATCTATCTTCCCTTCTCTTCTTACTTTCATATTTTCTAAAGAATTTCTGACAATTATCAATTAGTAAGATCTAGATTCATTCCTCATTTCCCACAGCATTCATAATTTAATTTCTATACCAAAATGATCGGATACAACTGATTTATTAATGTCATTAAAAATTACATTTGAATATTCAATTTGAACGGGACGGTTCGTCAAAATCAAATCAATTCGTAAATCTTGCTTATTGTCACTCCAACCTGCAATTTTTCCTTTGACTGTAATTCCTCCATCTTTTTCCTCTGCTAGATGGTACGTATCATAAAGACCTTGACTTAATAAGTACTCATAGCCCTCTCTTTTGAGAGAAGCACTGTTGTTAAAGTCGCCCAAAAGAAAGAACAACTCATCTTTATTTACATGTTGAAGAAGGGTGTCTGCTTGATACTTAAAAGGTTCCACTTCATCCTGCCACCACCCCATATGACATGAGTAGAAGGAGATAGGTGTATTATTATAGTTAATTTTAGCCCCAACAATTCTTCGTGTTTTCCAATAGGTAGTATCCTTACCTTTGGAAACGAAGAATGAGTAATCTTCTACAATGGGGTGCTTTGTTAGAATAGCTAAACCCTCTTCGTAGACTTCGAATCCTATATGAGAGAGGTCCCAAACAAACGAATACTCAGTGACACCAATTTTTTGAAGTTCTTGTAATAATACAAGTCCAAAATTATTTTTTTTAATATTACTGTATACATGTTCTTCTTCAATCAATTGGCTTACCTCTTGCAATGCGATAACATCATATGATTTTTCTTTAATGGTCAGAGCCAAGTATCTGATCTTCTCTATCTGATTCTCCTCTTGCCAGGAATGACAGTTTAACGTTAACAACTTCATTTGTACAATGCCTCCAAGTAAATTTGAATTAGGTGAAAAACCTTTCAGCGGTTTGAACATGTGATGTACCAATTAATGCCTTTATATCTTCCATTGTGGGAATAGAGTAAATCGCCCCTTTTCCTGTAGTGGTCAACGCTCCGCTTGCGTTTGCAAACTGAAGAATTTCCTCATGTTTCGCTTGAAGGATAAATAGTAGGTTACTTTGTGTCACTCCATTACGTAGTAATTGATATAAAAGACCGCCAATAAACGCATCACCCGCTCCTGTTGTATCAACAACTTCCACTTTGTAGCCGTGTGATATATACTGGTTTTGTTTCGTATATAAAGTCGCCCCGTGTGCTCCCTTTGTAAATACAACCACTTCCACATCACCTTGGAACAACGATTGAATGGCTTCTTGTTCTTGTTCGATTCCTGTAATAAACGTTAACTCATCATCAGAAATCTTAATGATATGTGCTCTTGGAATAAATTCTAAAATCGTTTGTCGGCATGTTTCAGCATTTTCCCATAGTGGCAGACGTACATTCGGGTCAAAGCTCACAATGCCTCCCTTTTCTTTGATGCACTCGATTGCTTTGATATGTGCGTACTTCATAGGGCTTTCTACTAAATCCACAGAACAAAAATGAAGCAAATCGTCACTCGTAAACCACTCTTCTTTTATTTCATTTTTTGTTAATAGTAAATCTGCTGAAGGGTTGCGATAAAAGCTAAAATCGCGCTCCCCATCTTTTCTTAGCGATACAAATGCCAATCCTGTATTTGCCTCGTCTGTACGATACACCATCTCTGTATTTACCCCAATATCCTTGAGTGTATCTATGAGAAATTCACCAAATGCATCTGTACCTAATTTCGTGATAAGAGATGCTCGTCCACCATATTTTGTAACAGTAGCAGCTACATTAGCTGGCGCTCCCCCTGGTACGCGTGTAAAAGATTCTACTTCCTTTAAATCCAACCCTTTTTGGACTGGAACCATATCAATTAGTGCTTCGCCTATACAATATAATGTTCCCAATGGTATCACCCTACTTTTTTCGTTTCATCGTGCTAGCTCTTATATTGAGATAGCGCTAGATATTTTACAACTTGGAATATATAAATCTTTTTATAGAAAATTATAATTTCAGAGACTGCAGTCTGCTTTATGAAAATAAATTGTTTTATATAAGCTTTTTAATCTATTTCATTATTTAAAATACATTATTTCAAATTACACTTTAAAATTAACTCTTGTCTTGACACTTCTGAAGTAGAGATTTGCTCCATGTCACCTAATTTTTCCTGCGTATTTGTAATAATAATAGGGGTAACAATCTCTTTATTTTTACTCTCCAAAAATTGTATATCAAAGTTTGATAATACATCGCCTGCTTTTACAGATTGCCCTTCTTTTACAAATACTTCAAATCCTTCACCTTTAAGTTCAACAGTCTCTAACCCTACGTGAATTAGAATCTCCAAACCTTTCACAGATTTAATCCCTATCGCATGTTTAGTGGGAAAAACCTGCACGATCTCACCATCAACTGGGGAAACAAGTTTCCCTTCTTTTGGTATGATTGCTATACCGTCTCCCATCATTTTTTGTGAAAAGACCGGATCAGGGACTTCTTCTAATGGTATAATCTCTCCAGTAAGAGGAGAATGTATTTCTTCTATTTGAGTTTTTGCTTTTTTTTGAAATAAATTTTTAAACATTACTATCAGCTCCTATTTTGGTTAGTGGAATGTATACTTAAGACTTTATAGCACGTTGATACTCAATATAGTGTCGGACCAACGTCTCTCCAATAATAAAGAAAGAAGAAAATGTATGAATGGGAACTCCATCACTTATCTGAATTTCTGAGCTATTTGCATATAAATTATAAGGAGTCAAGGTTGCTAACTTATTACTTTTGAGATTTGTTATTGAAATAAATGGTATTCCTTTTGCGATTAATGATTGCACGGCAGGAAATATTACCGGTGTATCACCTGAAAAGGAGATAATAATTATGAGATCCTTATCTGTTAAACTTTGGAGTAATATTTCGAATTCTTTTGATGCTTTTATCACATATAAATGCCGCTGCAAGATAAGAAACATTCTTTGTAACTCATCAGCACAGTTCAATTGTAAGCTACCTGTTCCGTAAACAAATATTCGCTCGGATCGGTCTATTAACTCACATATATCATGAAAATCTTTTGTTTTCGTATATTTTACCGTTTCCTGTATATCTGCATACAAATTTTCAACACTGTTTACTTCTCTATCCACATGTTCCTGATCCTGCCATTTTAAATACACACGAAATTCGCTGTAGCCACTAAACCCCAGTTTTTGTGCTAAACGCAGAACGGATGAACGGGAAACATTGCACTTATCCGCTAAATCATTGATTCCTAGCTGATAACATAAGCTTTTGTTATTGAGGATGTACTTTAAAATATGAAAGTCATTTTCATGCAGTTGATTATAATGTTTATTAATTAACTCTTCGATCTTCATTTTCCCCATCTACTCCTAGTGCTTTTTAGTTTAGTCTATCCTTCAAACCCTTTTCAATGTACTACTGGGTAGAGAGAATGGAGCAAAAGGGATAAAAAATTTTAATTTCTCACTCCTTAATTAATCTAAACAGATTCCGAAACATCCAGCATAATTGTGCGTACTGACATTACTTTTAGCCTTAACATCTAATTACTTCTATCCTTATCATGAATAAATGTCTGTCTACTGCTAAAGGGATTAAGCCCATAACAAGCAAGGAACAATATTTATTTGCAGGACTCCAGACTAAGTATTTCGGATAGAAAAATAACGTTTACAACACAAGTTATATCATATAGAAAAAACAGCAACAACAAAATAAAGGCATTATGGTATCTATCACATTCTTTGTTCTTTTTCACATCCCATAAGAATTTTCCCACAATTTATAAATTCACCAGAATGAATTTATTGAATTATCCATTTAAGGGGAATAAATGTGATCACATATATGAAGTAATGATCTAATGACTGTTCTTGCTCCTAGGTAAAAATCATTCTATAAAAGTTTGGAATATACAAAGGCTTCTACATTACAGGATATGATACCACTTTAAAGAAATTCAACTGCGTGTTAGACAAGCTGCACCTGTTGTTTTTAGCTATGTGTATCCCATATCACTTAGAATAAATGTATCTGACCACAATAATAATTCAGGTCCTCATATGGAACAGATTTCTTCTTAACAAAATGCTAACCCTATAAAAAAGATGTTCAGATATCGCATTTATCCAATTTACCTGTATGCCTTCAGATACGTTATTCTTACCCTTTATTTATGGAGACACTGGCTTCTCGTTTACTGTGGCATCTAACAATTCACTTCTCCATGGATCATTTGTTTGCTTTATATGACAACGAAAATGTCCATCCAATTGTACCCCACATTTGTGCGCTCAATACATCATCGTTTTATAAGCGATTGATGGAACACAGCCTTCCACACCCGATTTCTAAAATTAAGTTTGTCTCGTAAATATCATTTCATTGCTAATATGATTATTTCGGGCTGATAATTCATGCATAAATAAGTGATGTGAAAATTCTCAGAAGATGAGAAAAGGAACAAAAACAGTGATTGAGCCCATAATGCCTGCATCTTATTGTTGCTCTTTTTTTAATATGCTATAAATATGCTGTAAACGTTAACAGTAAGTTAGGAGGTAAAAAACAACAAGAATAAATCGCTTACAAGAATGGAACAACAATATGATCAGGAGGATTACAATGAAGGATAAGATTTTAAACAGCATGCAGACTTTTGCTAGAGCAGTAGTGGTTCCAGTCTTATACTTACCTGTTGTAGGTATAATTTTAGCACTTTCTGCTATCCTTACTAACCCAGTTATTGTAGGAAATGGAGGTTTTCTACTCAATGTAGGTAAATACATTGGTAGTGGTCTTTGGCCTATTTTAATGAATTTAGGGATTGTTTTCTGTGTAGGAATAGCTATGGGGATGGCTAAAGAAAAGAAAGCAGAAGCTGCACTTATAGCATTATTTTCCTTTTTGGTTTTTTTAGGCGCTAACAATCAGTGGCTGGCTTTAACGGGAAAATTAATAAAATATAAAGTTGCTTCTGATTTAACCGGAACTGGACAAACAATCATTTTAGGCTTTCAAGTAGTTGATATGGGAGTTTTCCTAGGAATGATTCTTGGAGTAGTAGTAGCACTTGTTCATAACAAATTTTATAATAAGGAGTTTCCCGGAGCATTCGGGGCATATGGAAATACCAAATTCGTATTTATTGTGTTAATTCCAATTTTATTAACCTTAGCAATCGTATTAAGTTATGTTTGGCCTGTTATTGCAAGTGGTATTTCAGCATTGACAACTTTCATAAATAAGGCAGGAGCTATAGGTGTATTTCTATACGGATTCCTAAATAGATTCTTAATTCCAACTGGATTGCATCATTTAGTTAATACACCATTCCTCTATTCTGATATTGGCGGGAAATTAACTATACATGGAAAAACATATTATGGAGCTACAAATATATTCTTAGCTCAGCTAACTGATCCATCTATAAAGATATTCGATCCATCGGCAAAATATATACAGTATGGTATGGTTAAAATATTTGGTTTAGTAGGAGCTGCTTTAGCGTTCTATAAAACAGCTAAGCCAGAAAATAAAAGTAAATTAAAAGCACTTTTAATACCAGCAGTAGCAACATCTTTTTTGGCTGGTATTACAGAACCTTTAGAATTTACATTCTTATTTGTATCACCATTATTATGGCTAGTTCATTCTGTAATGGATGGTTTGTTTGAAACTGTTGCAGTACTATTTGGTGTTAGAACGTATGGAGCAGGTGGACTTATAGAATTTTTATCCTATAATCTACCAGCTGGAATTGGAAGAACTAGATGGCCTATATATATAGCTGTAGGACTAGTTCAAGTGGGAGTATATTTTGTTGTCTTTAAAGCTTTAATTGAAAAATTAAAACTTAAGACTCCTGGTAGAGAAGATAATGAAGTTAAATTATTTACTAAAAAAGATTATAAAGAAAAAATGTCCAACCGTTCAGAAGAAGCAACAGCAGGAAAAGATTTAGACTTAGCTGCTGAAATAGTTCAAGGGCTTGGTGGAAAGGAAAATATAGAAACTGTTGATAACTGTTTTTCACGTTTAAGAGTAAAAGTTAAAGATGCTGTTATAGTTGATGAATCAATTTTAAAAGGTACAGGAGCAGCAGGAGTAATCAAGAACGGTGAGAATATTCAGGTTGTATATGGACCTAAAGTAAATGGAGTGAGGAACTCTGTTGATAAATATCTAGCTACTTTAAACTAATGATTCTGTAAATGATTAGTAATAAAATGCAGTTAAATCTTGAGTATGTCGAAGATAAATGAAAGCGTAATAAAATTTTAGTAATAAGTTAAATATTGGGAATTTAACTTATATATTCTGGATTTACCTGTTCATAACCTCCTCTTAAGTCATCTTATATAGAGGAGGTTATGCTATATTCCATTATTAATGAAAGCATGTTTAGGAATATGGGAATACAGATTTTGTTTACTACTCACAACCTGAGACATTGGAAGAATGAAATAATTATTTGTACAGGAGAGATATTATTATGCTACTTACAGGAAATCTAACAGGTGTTCAACACTTGGGAATCCCTACAGTTGATTTAAATAAAACAATTGAATGGTACGAAGCAATTGCCGACTTCAAAACAATTTATAAAACAGTTATTGATCATCATGGAAAAGTTAGTGTTGCATTTATGAAGTTAGGAAATTTAGTTATTGAAGCTTATCAGCCTTCTGGAAAGGATTATGAAGAAATAAAATTTAGATCCAAGGGGCACATTGATCATTTAGCTATTGATACAGCAGATATTGAGTATTCACTGGAAGAATTTCTTTTAAAAGGAGCCCAATTAGATTCATCGACTATAAACGGTCCTGTTTTGTTAGAGAATTTTTTCTTGAAGGGCGTCAAGTATCTAAATTTTGTTGGGCCTAATGGTGAAACGGTAGAGTTGAGTCAAAATTTAGCATCAGAAGATTGTATAAATAAAACCGTGTTAAAAGGATGGTCTCATCTTGGCATACCTGTTACTGACATTAACAAATCAAAAAGTTTTTATAAGGATTTAGGATTCATTGAAGTGATGAATGCAGAGGTAAAAAGAGAAGAGGGAATTATCAAAGCTGCTTTTATGGATTTGAATGGTTTTTACATAGAGCTATATCAACTGTTTGGAGAAGATCTGGAGGAAATAAAAACAAGGGCAGATGGACATATTGATCATATTGCATTAGATGTGCTTGATGTTGATAAAGCTTTTAATGAGTTACGGGAAGCAAATTATACTATTGAAGAGCCTTTTCCTAGTTTTATTGATTTTGGAGATTTTGAAGTACGTTTTTTTCATGTTAAAGGGCCTGATAATGAAAAAATAGAGTTTAATCAAAAGACATTTAAATAATTAATTTAAGAAGTGGAGAATTTATTCCTCAATCCAATCAACCCATGGTAAGCCCTGCTATTATTGGTGCAATTAAAATTCATTATGTTAAAAATGCGGTAGCAATTAGTGGCTGGACATGGTCTGAGGAGTTATTAAGCGCAGTAGAGCAAGTTGATACTATGTAATAAAAGTAACCCGACAGCTTGAATTCATGCTTGTATTTTTGTGTTATTAGAGTGCACGAATTCTATCAGAAAAGGAGGTGTTTCACCTGACAGCTTTTTGGGGAGAGGTAATAGGTACGGCAATTTTAATTTTTTTAGGAGGCTGTGTGTGTGCAGGAACTTCCCTGAAGAAATCGTATGCTCATAACGCGGGATGGATGGTTGTTACATTCGCTTGGGGATTGGCAGTATCTATTGCGATTTATGCAGTAGGAAAATTTAGCGGAGCACATTTCAATCCAGTGGTAACATTGGTATTTGCATTAAATGGAGACTTCCCCTGGAATCAAGTTCCATTTTACTTGGCAGCACAGCTTCTAGGAGCTGTCATCGGTGCAATAGTTGTATATCTGCAATATTTGCCTCATTGGAAAGAAACTGATGATTCTGATATAAAACTCGGCGTATTTGTTACTAGACCTGCTATTCCGGATACATTTTCCAACCTATTAAGCGAAATGATTGGTACATTCGTATTAATAGTAGGATTATTATCCATCGGTGCCAATAAGTTCACAGATGGTCTCAACCCTTTAATCATCGGGTTCTTGATTATCAGTCTAGGGATGTCATTGGGAGGAACAACAGGAGCTGCGTTAAATCCAGCACGTGACTTAGGGCCAAGAATTGCTCATTTTCTTCTGCCTATTCCAGGTAAAGGGAGATCAAACTGGGGATATGCATGGATTCCAGTAGTAGGACCGAGTCTGGGCGGCAGTCTGGGCGGATTATTTTACAAAGCAGTGTTCCTAGGAAAACCGACTCCTCAATTCTGGATTTTACTGGCATCTACCGCAATCGTTCTGATTGTAGCATATACAGCAACAGCAAAAAAGAAGCCGCAAGCACATATTGGATCTAAGAAGAAGACAGCATAGCCTTTAGCTAGGGACACTGATAGATATAAGTAAAACAAACGCGCAAGACGCCTTTGAGAGCCTTGTGCATTTGTTTTAAATGGAGGCAGGAAACCCATGGAACAATTTAACTTTAACGACCATTTGTCCAATCAAGTGATTTTCGCTTTATTCGTTCATTTCACTTTTAAGCAGCTTTCTCTTACGATGATTTCATGCGACAGAATTCTTATTTCTTTCGAACGATTATCTTTATCTTGAATTTGCTGAATGAGCATTTGGACAGACTGTATACCCATCTCAATTATAGGCTGCCGGACAGTCGTCAAACTCGGCGAGTATGCTTCCGCGATCGGAATATCGTCAAATCCGGTGATGGAAATATCCTCTGGCACGCGGAGTCCTATTTCTTTTGCCGCTCGAATGGCCCCAATCGCAATCGTATCACTTGCGCAGCAAACCGCAGTAGGAATATCCTTCATGCTAAACAGTTTTTTTCCTCTCATATATCCTGTGGGAATGTCGGTTTCTCCTTCAAGGAACCACTTCTCATGAAATTCAAGGCCATTGTCCTCCAGAGCTTTCCTGAACCCGGCATATCGTTGATAAATCTCGGAATGAACAGTGGTAAAACGACCGCCGAACATCCCAATTTTTTCATGCCCCAGATCAATCAAAAATTGAGTGATATCATAAAAGGCTTTAAAATTATCAATATTAATACAGGAAAACTCACTTTTTGCAGGATTTGGATAGCTTTTAAACAAAACAGGGATCAGGTTTTTCTCAAAAAAATGCAGATGCTCTTCCTTCGGTGATGGAGTGAAAATAATAATCCCATCTACATACTGGTCTTTTAACAGGTTCAAATAATAAAGCTCTCTTTCCGTATCACCCTTCGTACTGCAGAGAAGAGGGGTATATTTTTGTTTGAAACATTCTGCTTCAATCCCGCTTACCAAAACTGAGAAAAACATATTCGATATATCCGATATCAATACACCGATCAACCCGCTTTTATTCATCGCCAGGCTGCGTGCAACCGGATTAGGATTAAAACCAAGTTCCTCAACCGCTTTCATAACTTTTTCTCTCACTTGCAGACTAACCGGTTTGCTTTGATTCAATACTCTCGAAACCGTTGCTTTTGATACATTGGCTCTTTTAGCAACATCTTTAATTGTAATTTTCATCCCTATCATCCTAAAACATCAATAGTTAAAATCGGATTGTATAATATATATATTACTCTTTAAATGTATCAAAAGAAAGCCTGGTTCGAGAAATAATCCTGTCGAGAAATGAACCGTAATTTAAATAGTCTTTTCTCCTAAACTTTTTATAAAAGATGAACAACAAAATAGAGAATCGGCAGCATGAGGAAGAGAACGCCTGTATTCACAATCCAGTTCGAATTGGCTAAATCTATATCAAGTTGAAAGAGCTGCGGCGGGACAAGTGACGAGACTGCTGATGGCATGGCAGCGAGCAAAAAAATAACTTTAAGAACCAAACCATTATGAATCTCCCCCAGACCTAAAAAATAGGAAAAGCTTGTCATAACGAGCGGAACAACTACAAACTTTATTAGACATAGGGCAATACCTTCTTTAATGTACTTATTAATGACATTAAGCTTCATATTGAAACCAATCGGTGCTACCAATAAAAAAGCAGCCAGCGGAACTAAAAAAGTATTAAATAATGAAAAAAAGTGAGGCTTCTGCAATGCTGACATATTGAGGAGGATACCGATTAAAACAACAGATAGTGTAATCATAATAAAAGGATCTGTGATTACCTTAGTAAATAACGAATCTCTCCTTGCTTCTCCCTTAGCCCTCTCTCCAAATGATTTGGCAATTGGGAATGCCACCATGTAATAAAACAACTCCTCAAGTAATCGAAACAGCGCTACGTACATGATGCTTTCTTCGCCTAAAAATAAAAAGCAAAATAATAGCCCAAAGTTTCCAAGGTTTGAAAAAGAGCCCGATACAAACATTGTCCCCTCTTGCTGATGGTTTAGTTTGCGTATTTTGGCAAATGTCACCGCTAAAATCCCGCCTAATATTTGCGTTAATACCCCTAATAAAGGAAGGAAGTATAATTTTATGTTATCCAGCTTTGCTCCCCAAAAAGCTCCTAATAAAATAATTGGATTCAATCCTAGTAAAACCAGGTAAGTGCATTTTTTTAATAGATTTGGCAGCCGAATAGATTCAGAAATTTTCCCTTTTTCAGCTAGAAATCTTAATCCTCTGCCAAACCATAATCCAAATAAAATGATGCTCAGTCCATAAATAAAGCTCATTTCTTCATCTCCCTTGCCAAGAAAAAAGGGCCAAAACTATTCATTAGTTTTTGGCCTAAAATATCCCAACCTACTTACTTTCTAATGGCTCCAATTGGCTTTTAATAACCTCTAAAGGTTTAGCATTTCCAAATACCAAATTTGACCTATTTACAGGTGAAGCCCAACGAACCGCATTGGAAATAACCTTAAGGATTTCCGGATTGTGATAAGTCGGATACGTTTCATGCCCTGGTCGAAAATAGAACACTTTTCCCCGCCCCCGTGTGTAGGTACAACCGCTGCGGAATACTTCCCCGCCTTCAAACCAGCTGACAAAGATCAGTTCATCCGGCTGCGGGATGTCAAAGAACTCTCCGTACATTTCTTCTTTTTCCAGCTCTATGTATGAGCTGATTCCTTCGACAATCGGATGGGCCGGATTGACTACCCACAGGCGTTCCTTCTCATCAGCTTCACGCCACTTCAAATCACAGGTGGTGCCCATCAGCTTTTTAAAAATCTTTGAGAAGTGGCCGGAATGCAGAACGATCAATCCCATGCCCTCCAAGACACGCTGCTGTACCCGTTCCACAATCTCATCCTGAACTTCTCTATGTGCTATATGCCCCCACCATATAAGGACATCTGTATCATTCAACACGTCTTGGCTCAGCCCATGCTCTGGCTCATCTAAAGTAGCCGTTCTCACCTGAAAGCCTTCTTCACTAAGTGGACCAGCAATCTTATTGTGAATCCCTTGGGGATAAACGCTTCGTACCTGTTCATTTGTTTGCTCATGGCGGTTTTCATTCCATACTGTCACTTTAATCGTTTTTGCCATCTTGTTTACTCCTCCTTATAAATATACCGCTTCGCCGGTTTGGGCAGATTTGTAGATTGCTTCAAGGATTTCAGTTACTATGAGTGCTTCTTCCGGCTTGACCACCGGCTCCGTATCATTCAGGATGCTTTTAATCCACAACCTCGCTTCCAAATCCGCCGCAGTTTCTTTTTCTCCATCATAGAAATCGACACCCTTGGCATCCAAATCAATTCGCTGGGTATAAAGCTTGCTAAAATTCTCCCCATTGATTCGCAGTCCGTCCAACATATCCGCTCCACCTTCTGTCCCGCACAAGGTGCATTTGGCTTCACCAGTTTGCAGGATATTTAAAGCCCAACTGGACTCCAATACGATCGTCGCTCCGTTTTCCATCTTGATGAATCCGAAAGCGGAGTCTTCCACCTTAAACTTCTCTGGATCCCAGGATCCCCAAGCATTAGCCGCATCTTTTTTGGCTCCAAGCTTATGGAAGGTGCTGCCCAATACCACCTTCGGCTTATAGTTGTTCATCATCCACAATGTCAAATCCAGTGCGTGGGTTCCAATATCGATCAGCGGTCCGCCTCCTTGCTTTTCCTCATCGAGGAACACACCCCAAGTTGGAACGGCACGGCGACGAATGGCATGGGCTTTGGCATAATAGACTTCGCCCAAGTCTCCTCGCCGGCAAACTTGGTGTAAATACTGGCTGTCAGAACGGAAACGGTTTTGATAGCCGATCGTTAACTTCTTACCTGTTCTCTTGGCTGCTTCCACCATCTGGCGAGCTTCCTCCGTGGTCTTGGCCATCGGTTTTTCACACATCACGTGCTTATCTGCTTCCAATGAAGCCACGGTAATTTCCGCATGCGATTCATTCGGGGTACAGACATGGACGACATCGATAGCTGGATCTTTTAACAGCTCTTTGTAATCCGCAAATACTTTAGCACCTTCCGTACCGTACTTCGCTGATGCCTCCTGGGCTTTGGATTCAATCACATCACAAAAGGCCACCATTTCCACTTGTTGCAGTTTGTACAGGCTAGGCAAATGCTTTCCTTTGGCAATTCCCCCGCAACCGATAATTCCAACTTTTAATTTTTTTGACATCCTTGTTTCTCCTCACTATGAATGTTATGCCCACCAAATCTCTTTGAACCGAATAATACTGTGAATATCCCGAGCTTCTTATTCACTCAAATGTATTAAAGGTTTGCAAGTACCTATTCCGGGGTCGTAATAAGGACTTCACGTCCTGTCTGGCTCGATTCATAAATTGCATCCAAAATCTTATTGATAAACATCCCTTGTTCTGGAGTAGTGAGCGGCTGTTCACCGGTTCTGACACAATGAAGGAAATGGTGCCACATCTCCGTACGAGCTTCAACATCATCAAAATTCACCTGCGGATGAATATCTTCCAGGATCGTGAACTTTTCTGTATAAATTGAGATTCCCCTCTCATTTTCCAGTGCGGCTCCCCCTTTGGTTCCTATGAAATTAAGGAAAACCTTTTCCTTTTCGATGTTGGCTGCCCAACTGACATCAAGCGTTAACGTAGCCCCATTTTCCAACCGGATAAACGCCGTGGCCAAATCCTCCACATCAAAGATGCCTTGCGGATTAGCGATACCTAAGACGCGGGAGCCTTCCTGATCCTTGTTTCCAAATTTCGTGTACGTAGATCCGACCACCGATACCGGTTTGGGATTACCCATGAGATAAAGGGCCAGATCCAGCATATGAACTCCGATATCGATTAGCGGACCACCGCCGGAAAGGGACTTGGTGGTAAACCATCCTCCCCAACCAGGAATGCCGGCTCTTCTCATCCAGCCGCATTTGGCATTGTAGATCTCTCCGAGTTCTCCCGCTTCGCTGTAGGCCTTCAAATATTGGACATCCCGGCGAAATCGGTTATTTAGAGCCAGCATCAACGTTTTTCCAGTCGCTTTTTGGGCCGTCACCATCCGTTCCGCTTCAGCCGCATTCATGGCCATCGGCTTTTCGCACAAAACATGATTATCCGCATTCATCGCATCAATAGCCACCTGGGCATGAAGAAAATTCGGTACGGTAACCAACACGGCATCCACTTCTTTTAACTGAAGGAGATCCCGGTAGTCTTCAAAAGCATGTTCCACTTGCCATTCTTGGGCCAGCTTTTTTGCGGCTTCGTAAGCAACATCCGCAACCGCTGTCACTCGAATTTCATCAGTTAGTCTACTCAACGCCCGAAAATGTGCAGTCCGGGCAATCCCGCCTGCACCGATCAGGCCGATATTTATTTTAGACATATGATATCCTCCATGAGATTAAAACCTTATCCTTTTACAGCTCCCGCTGTTAAACCGGAGATTATCCGACGCTGGAAGATCAGGACCAGGATGATCAGAGGAACCGTGACTACTACGGAAGCGGCGGATATATCGCCCCATGGCAGTTCGTGCTGGCCGGGGAACATCGCGATCCCTACCGGTACTGTCCGCATTTCATCGGTGGTCATGAACGATAAGGAAAATAGAAATTCATTCCAGGAGTGAATAAATACTATGATCGCCGTGGTGAAAATCCCCGGCGTGGCCAAAGGTAGGATAATCCGAAAAAACGCCCCTAGCTTAGAGCATCCATCCATGGCCGCCGATTCTTCCAATTCCTTTGGAATCTCACGGAAAAAGCCGGTTAGAATCCAAATGGTCAACGGCAAACCAAATGTGGTGTAAGGCAGAATCAATCCGGCATACGTGTTTAACAGCTTGAGATCCTTCAACAAGATGAAAATCGGACTCAAGATTGCAATCGTCGGAAACATCGACACAGCCAATACTAAACTGAGAATGAGTCTTTTAAACCGGAATTGCAGCCTGGCCAAAGCGTAGGCACAAAACGCCCCGATCGCGATACAATAAATCGTAGTCAAAGAAGATACGATAAAGCTGTTTTTTAAATAGGTTAAAAACGGACGCTCCGTAAACACGGCCACATAGCTTCTGAAATCAAAGCTGGGCCACCAGGTCGGTGGCATCAAATACAAGTCATCAGGGGATTTCAAGGATGTAATGAGCTGCCAGATGAAAGGAAACATCGTGACCAAAACGAACAATCCGACACCTAGGTAAAATCCACTCCACTTTGAGATTATAACCACATAATTTTTCATTATTCTCCCTCCTATTTACCATCAACTTCAACGCCAAGAATTTTAATATAGAAGAAACTGATCAGCATGACGCATAAGAAGGTGACTACGGCAATCGCCGAACCGGTTCCGAAATCCAAGTAACGCATCATCGTCGTATGCGCATACATGGATAAACTCTCGGTACTGTTTCCAGGTCCGCCGCCGGTCATGACGACGATCACATCGAATACGCGAAAGGCTTCCAGTGTTCGGAACAACAAAGCTACCAAAATCGCAGGCTTCAATAAAGGCAAGGTAATTTGAAAGAAACGCTGCATGACGCCGGCCCCGTCCACTTTGGCCGCTTCATACAATTCCTGAGGGATAACCTGCAAGCCCGCTAACAGAAGCAAAGCGATAAATGGAGTTGTTTTCCAGACATCGGTGATAATGATCGACCATAAGGCACTATCCGGTGACCCGAGGAAGGTCTTATAATGATCCAAGATACCCAGCTTGACAAGAATATCATTGACGACGCCAAGCTGATCATTGTACATGAACTTCCACATCATCCCCGATACGACGGTGGGAATCGCCCAGGGGATCAATACCGTTGCTCTTACAATCCCCCGTCCGACAAAGGCGCGGTTGATCAGCAGGGCGATGGCTAACCCGATCATGAATTCTAGTAAGACGGACCAAAAACTGAAATAGAACGTGTTATAAAGAGATTTATAGAAGCGTTCATCCTGGAGCAGGGATAGATAATTGCTAAAACCTACAAAAGGTTTGCCCAAGGCAGGCATATTTAGCTTATAGGTATGCAAGCTCATCCATATCGCTTGAGCTACCGGATATAAAGCGAATCCGAAAATAATCACAAGCGATGGAAAAACCATGATGTAGCCAAGATTTTTTTCTACAAAGTCTTTCAGCTTAACCTTCCTAGAAGGAACACTTGTTATAGGAGTTGCTTCGACTTTCGTAATCATTATCTTTCTCCTTCCTTTTTTAGCTGCTAACCGGACAAACATCGATCATCCCATGATGAATGCCCGGTGCTCTCTTGACTATTATTTAACTCCCTCAGTTTAATA
>NZ_JAGGQR010000021.1:0-80311 GCF_018613205.1 Bacillus sp. ISL-46 | reverse complement strand
ACTGATTTAAAGGTCATTATTGATTTTATAACTTGTTGATTGGAGCGGAAGGCGCGAAGACTCCTGCGGGAGTACGAAGCAGGGGAGACCCCGCAGGCGCTTAAGCGCCGAGGAGGCTCCCCGCTACGCCCGCGGAAAGCGAAGCGCCTGGAGCGCAAATCAACAAACAAATTAACAAAGACATAAAAAAGACTGCCGGCAAACCCAAGTTTTTCGGATTTGTCGACAGTCTGAACGTGCTTTGAAAAAGCACGTTATCTTTAACAAAATTATATACCCCCCACCAGTATAAGAGAGGTGTTTAATATGAGTAATAAAATAAAAGAAACAAATTTTCAAATTACAGGAATGACCTGTGCTGCATGTGCAACAAGAATTGAAAATGGGCTCAAAAAAATGGAGGGCGTAAAAGAAGCGAATGTTAATTTAGCACTTGAAAAGTCCACCATAAAATATGATCCTGAAGTGGTATCTGACCAGGATTTTCAAAAGAAAATTCAGAATTTAGGCTATGATGTTGTAATGGAAAAAAATGTTGACTATCGCCTAAAAGAAATAAAGAATCAACAAGGAAAGTTTATATTTTCATTAATCCTTTCCTTGCCATTATTATGGTCAATGGTTAGCCACTTTTCCTTTACGTCGTTTATTTATTTACCTGATATACTAATGAATCCATGGGTACAATTAGCACTTGCCACTCCCGTCCAATTTTTTATTGGGAAGCAGTTTTATGTCGGGGCATACAAAGCATTTCGAAATAAAAGTGCGAACATGGATGTCTTAGTTGCTCTAGGAACATCAGCTGCGTACTTTTATAGTTTGTATGAAACTATTCGATCAATAGCTTCCCAAGAACATATGCTGGATTTGTATTATGAAACGAGTGCGATTTTAATTACCCTAATCATTTTAGGTAAGCTATTTGAAGCTAAAGCTAAGGGCCGTTCATCAGAAGCCATTAAAAAGTTAATGGGTCTTCAAGCTAAAACCGCGATGGTTGTTCGAGATGGAATTGAAAAAGAATTACCCCTAGAAGAAGTAGTAGTAGGTGACATTGTTTACGTCAAACCAGGTGAAAAAGTGCCAGTAGATGGTGAAATTATTGAAGGACGCTCAGCATTAGATGAATCCATGTTAACAGGTGAAAGTGTACCCGTGGATAAAACGGTTGGTGATTCAGTCATTGGATCAACCATCAATAAAAATGGTTTCTTAAAGATAAAAGCAACAAAAGTCGGTAGAGATACAGCATTAGCACAGATCATTAAAGTTGTTGAAGAAGCACAGGGTTCAAAGGCTCCTATTCAACGACTAGCTGATCAAATTTCAGGCGTTTTTGTTCCAATTGTTGTAGGCATTGCAATTGTGCTTTCTTGATATGGTTTATCTGGGTTAGTCCAGGAGAATTTGCAGTAGCTTTAGAAAAATTAATTGCTGTTCTAGTTATTGCCTGTCCTTGTGCACTAGGTCTTGCCACACCAACGTCCATTATGGCTGGTTCAGGGAGAGCTGCCGAATTTGGTATTCTCTTTAAAGGCGGGGAACATCTTGAAACAACACATCACATCGATACAGTGATCTTAGATAAAACAGGAACGGTTACAAAAGGAACTCCACAATTAACAGATGTTATTTTACATGAAAATATTGAGGAGGAAGAGTTTTTATCCCTTATAGGTTCTGCTGAAAATCAATCTGAGCATCCTTTAGCACAAGCCATTGTTCAAGGGATAAAAGGGAAGAATATCCCTTTTAAAGAGGTTCAAGAATTTGAAGCTATTCCTGGTTATGGTGTAAGTGCTGTTATAGAGAATAGAGGGATTCTAATAGGAACCAGAAGGCTTATGAAAAGAGAAAATATAGATATTACAAAAGCAATATCGAATATGGAAAGCCTTGAAAATAACGGAAAAACGGCAATGCTAGTTTCAATTGATGGAAATTATATTGGTATTGTAGCCGTAGCAGACACCATCAAAGAAACATCAAAAGAAGCGATTCGCCGTTTATTAGATTTGAATATTAACGTTGTTATGATTACTGGTGACAATAAGAGGACTGCTGAGGCTATTGGTAAAGAGGTTGGTATTGACCATGTTATTGCAGAGGTTCTTCCAGAGGGAAAAGCAGAAGAAGTGAAGAAACTTCAAAATGAAGGAAGAAAAGTGGCAATGGTCTGAGATGGAATTAATGACGCCCCAGCTTTAGTTGTCGCTGATATTGGAATGGCTTTAGGTACAGGTACGGATGTGGCTATGGAAGCTGCTGATAGTACCTTAATAAGTGGGGATTTAAATACAATCGCAGATGCCATCATTATGAGCAAGAAAACAATTCGAAATATCAAGCAAAATTTATTTTGGGCATTGGCCTATAACGTGGTAGGTATCCCGATTGCTGCAATCGGCCTTTTAGCACCATGGCTCGCTGGGGCAGCTATGGCTTTTAGTTCCGTGTCGGTTGTATTAAATGCTTTGCGTCTCCAAAGGGTTAAGCTATAGATTTAAAGACAATTAAAACAGGGGAGAAAAAATATGGTGAATGATGTTAAAAAAATAAAGATCGCAATTAATGGAGGAATTGGGTTTGGGGCAAAACTCAACTCACAACAGCTTGTGATCATCTCTAAATATATGAATGAAGATGAGGAACTTGAACTTACTATATTTCAACAACTATATATAGAAATTCCAGAAGATAAAAAAGCAGAAATCATAGAAGAATTCAAAAGTGTTGGACTAGAATGTTATCCAGTTGGAAACTCTGTAAAGAGCTTGAGGACCTGTAATTTTTGCAAAGGGGAAGTAGAGGAGGGGATGCCAGTGGCAAAAGAATTAAATCGACGTATTCCTGGTAAACCTGTCCCCTTTACCCTTAAGGTTTATATTCACAATTAGGAAAGAAACGGGAGACATTCTATAAATTTTTGAAACGAATAGGCAGAGTGTAAGTGCTGTTTATCGCATTATGTTTTATGAATATTAAAAAAGCCAAAATATGCAAGTAGTGCATAAAAACTTGCATATTTTAGGCTTATTAATTTTTATTCCTTATTTTGTTAAAGCCCCCGATAGTACATAGAATCACTCTTTTTGAGCCCTCTTGTTGAAGAAAAGTACCAGTAAAATCAAGAATAATCATCATTTACTGGTACTTTTTTGTTATTTTTATTTAGATGAAAGTTCACTTTCTGTTACCCATTTATGATTTGTTACTTTTTCTCCACCAGTTGTAGGAGTGAAATCAACCATATACACAGTAGTTTGTTGGGCTGAATCGATCACAGCAGTTGCACCTTTCATCCCCGTCATATGGTCCGCCTCTACAATCACTTCATCACCGGGTTTATATGGTTTGTCGCTAGCATCTTTAATTTCTTCATGGATAATCCATTTATGATTTGTTACTTTTTCTCCACCAGTTGTAGGCGTATACGAAATCGTATATACAGTAGTATCGTAGGCACCTACAATAGTTGCTTCAGCACCTTTCATGCCTTCCATGTGGTTAGAATTAATAATGGCTGTACTTCCAACTTTAAAGGTTGGATTTTCGGCTTCTTTTAAACCCTCTGGTACTTCACCAGAACTGGAATGATTCATGTCATCCATTCCTTCATGGTCCTTAGAGCTTGAATTCTTTTCTTGTTCTGTTTTCTCACCATGATTCATATTCGAATGCTCATTCGCCTCATCACCATTTGAGCATGCTGCTAAAAACAGGGCAGTGATGACAGTAAGAAGAAATAGGATAGTACGTTTTTTCACTATAGTTACCTCCTTAAACTTAGTTACTCAGTCATAATACATCAAAAATGTGCAGAATTTGTGCAGAACACATTAAAATCTCGTTTAGAATCATCCAGCTTCTCTAAAAATTATTTTTCCTTATAAAGGAAAAAGGATGTCAGCTGCTGTCATTATTTTTCATACATCATAATTATTGTACTCTCCCATTCTTTATTAAAGCTTTCCAGTTACCACCTTTATCTTTGGTTTGGTAGATGTCATTTTTGTTAGTAATCACCGTAATTTCGTCTCTGTTTTTAGGATTAGAAGCAATAAACATAATTGAATTTTTAGAATTAATTTCTTCTGGTGTGGGCTAATTTAAACTTTACACCATTTGAAGATTCCAATACCTGTTTTAAATTACGTAATCTTCGAATCTCTGATTGTATATGTAATACTGCTACTAATATCACCTTTTTTGATTTCATACTGGATTAATCATTTCTTTCATTGGTGAGTGTGTCGTAGCAGCATTTAGCTTTGAGGTCTACTATTCTCTATAATTCCTTCAAATCCAGTAAAAAATCACAAAGGGGTTCGTAATGAAACCATTCCGAACCCCTTTGTCGACAAACTGAGAGCCTCTCCATAAGGAAAGGCTCTTTTTTTACTAAAAGAATTGAAAAGGTTTTTGAACAGTTCTCCACCAGAAATAAACATTGTTAATGAGTTTAAACGATCACCAGTAGAAAGTTCATTAATTAAGCAAAAATTGCTTTTGTTATCAAAAATAATACTGAAGGGCCAAGCAGGCAGCCTAAGCCAGTATAAAAAGTGGCGGTTACTGCTCCGTAGGGAACCAATTTTGGGTCTGTTGCGGCTAATCCTCCAGCGACGCCGCTTGTTGTTCCCATTAATCCTCCATATACCATTGCCGTGCGCGGGTTGTTTAATCCGATATATTTTGCTACAAATGGGGTGCCGATCATCGTAAGAATTGATTTTACAAGACCTGCTGCAATACTTATGGTAATGACTTCAGAACTTGCCCCTATTGCTGTTCCTGTAACAGGTCCCACTATGTAGGTCGCTGTCCCGGCACCTATCGTGGTTAAGCTAACTGCGTCTTTATATCCGAACGCTAATGCAATACATACTCCTATAATAAAGGAGAGGATTACACCAATAAACAAAGATAAGACTCCATTTACTCCAGCCTTTTTAATTTCACTGAAGTTGGCCCCGAAGGCAGTGGCAACAATCGCAAAGTCCCGGAGCATACCGCCGCCCATCAGGCCGATTCCTGTAAAGAGGCTTATGTCTGCAATTCCTTTCTCTCCCCCTGTAATTACTCCTCCGATATAAGCAAGCAAAAGACCGAGGGTGATGGCAATAGCTGATCCGTGAATCCGCCCTTTTGTTAACTTGTCAGAAATGAAATAAGAAAGATACATAGTAAAGCCAACAATGGCAAAAGAAACAATTAAACCATTATTTTGAAATATACTACCTAATGTTTCTAACACGCTGTTCGCCTCCTATCATTTCACTTTCATGAGTCTCATTAATCGTACCGCCCCTGCTAAGAAGGGGGACAACTGCCCAACTAATAAGTACTACGGCCACACCTGCAGTAATCGCAAGTACTCCTCCGTCAAGAGCTGCTACAACATTTTGCTGTGCCGACATGGCAACAACAATCGGGATGTACATTCCACTCCAAAAAGCCAGTCCTTCTTGCGTCTGTTTGTTTAACTTTTCTTTCTTTTTCAGGTATTCCACAATCAGAATCAGCATCAGCATGGCAAAACCGACACCGCCGACATTTGCGTCAATCCCCAGTATGTTTCCGAGGAGATCTCCAAAAAATACCCCTCCCAAAAAGCAAATAGATAATAAAGCGACACCAAAAATGATCATAGAATTTCTCCTTTTCAATTTTTTTGCTTTAGACTAAAGAGACAAAAGCTATAACACGGAGAAAACAAAACAATGCTGGCCTAGACAAAGAGGGGAGATTGAAAGATCAAGATATGAGTAAGCGTTTCCAAACTAAGAATCAACAGTCGACTGTATTCTAAAATCCATAATAAAACGAAAGAAAAGAAAGTGTCAATTCATTTTTAAAATTTTCTAAAAATATTGAATTTTCTAAAGGTGGTGGTTATAATAATAATCGACAGTCGACCAAATTTTCTTTGAGGAGGAGACAGAGTCATGGAATCTCGTAAAATTAATGAAAATGCTCTATCAAACCATATAGCTGAACATATTACCGAGCAAATAATTAAGGGGGAGTTAGTACCAGGGGAAAAACTGATCGAACATATTTATGCAGAGGAGTATGGAACAAGCCGTGCGCCAGTACGGGAGGCCATTTATTTACTGTCAATTGAAGGTCTTGTGGAGAGAATACCGCGGAAGGGAGCGGTTGTAAAGGACTATACAGAGAATGAAATCTATGACCTCCTTGAAATACGTAATATGCTTGAAACGATGGCCATCGAACGGATTCAGAGAAACGGAACGGATCATGGATGTCTGCAAAAAATGGCTGCTATTTTGAGAGAAATGAAGGATATTACTGATGTTCATCTGTATACCCAGTTAAATCACTCCTTTCATATGAAACTTGTGGAGATGAGTAAAAGTGAAACAATTAAAACGATGTATTCCCGTTTGGGATGGCCACTGCTTAGGATCCAGAGTCTTTCATTCGCAAATAACGGAAACATTGAAAAATCAGTACACGAACACGAAATGTTAATTGACCTTTTAACAAAGGATAATATAGCAGAGGCTGCCAAACTCTTAACTCGCCATAATCAGGATGTTATTTCTAGTATTAATAAAAAGTTTGCTCAATAGAGTTATATTGACTGGTGCCTAAAAAGGGGTATGAAAGATGAAACTAGCATTCTTATTTCCTGGCCAAGGATCCCAAAAGCCGAATATGCTTCATCATCTACACGATCACCCTGTAATTTCAGAGGTTATGCATCAAGCTGGTGATATTCTTGGAGAAAGTGTATACAAGTTGGATTCGATGGCTGCATTAGAGTCGACGACTTCGGTTCAGGTTTCATTGTTTGTTTCGTCAGTTGCTGTTTTAAAAGCATTTGCATCCGAAGGTGTACTCCCAGACATTGCGGCAGGCCATTCTGTCGGCGCTTTCAGTGCAGCGGTCGCATGCAAGGCGATTGATTTTACTGATGCTGTCAGAATGGTGAAGCTTAGAGGACAATTGATGGAGCAGGCCTTTCCATCAGGTTATGGGATGGGGGTTATTACAGGAATCGACGTACGTACGATGAAAGGAATAGTAGAAACATATTTTATCGAAAAGGATCCTGTTTACGTAGCAAATATCAATGCACCAGATCAAGTTACGATTTCCGGTTCCATTGCGGGAATCGACAGGGTTATCAATCATGCAAGGGATAGAGGGGCTAGAAAAGCGGATGTCCTAAACATTAGTGTACCTTCACATTGCCCCTTACTCCGACCGGTTTCAGTTTCTTTGTACGAAGAACTTTCAAAAATTCATTTTCGTTCACCAATTATTCCTTATGCTTGCAACAGGACAGCAAGGCTTTTAAAATCACCGGAAAAAATCAGAGAGGATCTTGCTTTTAATCTTTCACATCCAGTCAAATGGCATGATATCTCTTCGGTTCTTTGTGAACATGGAACAAGGCTTTTTATTGAAATGCCTCCTGGGCACGTCCTGGCCAGTTTAGCAAAAAAAGCTTTGCCTGGTGCCCGTGCTGTATCTGTTGAAGAAAATGGGTTTAGAAATTGTCTGTTATTGGCAAAACGTTTTTCTTCAGACCATTCTAAGTTTTAAAAATTATAAAATGAAAGGGGATACATAAAATGCAGACAATAAAACAACGTTCTTGGAAAACTCGATTAGAAGCAAAAGAAAAAAGAATCGCGAACATGAAAGGAATCGCCCATAATCGGATTATTCCCACAAACAAAATCGTTGAGGCACTTGAAACATTGATCATGCCTGGAGACCGTGTCGTTTTGGAGGGGAACAACCAGAAACAGGCATCATTCCTTTCGGTAGCTCTTGCCCAGGCAGATCCAAGAAAATTGTACGATTTGCATATGATTATGTCGAGTATATCCCGTCCTGAGCATTTGGATTTGTTCGAATCAGGAATCGCCAAAAAAGTGGATTTCTCCTATTCAGGTCCTCAAAGCCTTCGAATCGCGCAAATGCTTGAAGATGGCAAGCTAACCATAGGTGAAATTCACACATATGTTGAGCTGTATGGAAGGCTGTTCATCGATTTGATTCCATCTGTTGCTTTAGTGGCGGCCGACAAAGCCGACGCCGAAGGTAATTTATACACGGGACCAAACACGGAAGAAACTCCGACCCTTGTGGAAGCAGCAGCTTTTCGAGACGGAATTGTGATTGCCCAGGTAAATGAATTGGTAGATAAATTGCCGAGGGTTGATATACCAGGTTCCTGGATCGACTTTGTTGTTGTTGCTGATAAACCGTATCAGCTGGAGCCTCTTTTCACCCGGGATCCCCGGCATATTACTGATATTCAGGTACTTCAGGCAATGATGATCATTAGAGGTATCTATGAAAAACATCAGGTGAAATCGCTGAATCATGGAGTTGGTTATAATACGGCGGCTGTTGAATTGCTGCTCCCCACATACGGTGAGTCGCTAGGACTGAAGGGGAAAATATGTAAACACTGGGCTTTGAACCCGCACCCGACGCTTATCCCTGCGATTGAAAGCGGCTGGGTAGAAAGTATCCATTGCTTTGGCGGTGAAGTAGGCATGGAAAAATATGTGGCAGCAAGGCGTGATGTATTTTTTACAGGGCGGGATGGAAGTATGCGATCAAACCGTACACTATGTCAGCTTGCTGGACAATATGCTGTAGATTTGTTTGTCGGTTCCAGTTTACAAATAGACGCTGCAGGTAATTCCTCAACCGTAACCCGTGGCAGGCTAGCAGGGTTTGGAGGTGCACCAAATATGGGGCATGATCCAGGGGGACGGCGCCATTCTTCCCAAGCCTGGCTCGACATGATGACAAATGACGACCCACTTGTACGCGGCCGCAAACTGGTTGTCCAGGTCGTCGAAACATTTCAGAAGGGGAACAAACCAATTTTTGTTGAAAATTTGGACGCTGTGGATGTTAAACACGATGCCGGGCTTGCTGTTGCACCCGTTATGATTTACGGCCAGGATGTTACTCATATTGTGACAGAAGAAGGGATTGCCTACTTATATAAAGCAAGCAGCTTGGAAGAGCGGAGACAGGCGATTGCAGCGATCGCGGGTGTTACCCCGATTGGACTTGAACATGATGTGAAAAAGACCGATAAATTGAGGAGAGAAGGGTTGATTGCACTTCCTGAAGACCTCGGAATAAAAAGGACAGAAGCAAAGCGTTCTTTACTGGCTGCCAAAAATATTGAAGAGCTGGTGGAATGGTCAGATGGGTTATATGAGCCGCCTGCTAAGTTTAGAAGCTGGTAACAGGGGGACTTTGAAGATGAATCACATCCAAACAGATATTCAGTATCTTGGGAGACTTGCAGTGCAATCGCTCATCGAGGAAGCAGAACTAACGCCAAAACCAGGGCTCGTTGATAAAGAAAATTCCGGAGCGCATACAGACATGTCGATAGATTTAATGATCAGATCGGCAAAAGCATTGGAGCCTGCATTCAGAGAGATGGCTAAGGCAAGTTATAAAAGCGAGTCGTCACAGGAACTGCGAGAAGAGATTGCCGCTATCGGACGTCAAGGAGAAAAGGATATGTTCGAAGCTACATGTGGCGTTAACACACATAAGGGAGCCATTTGGGCATTAGGGCTGCTTGTCTCGAGCGCAGCCATGAACCCTGGAGAAACATCTATGGACAATATTGCTTTGTCCGCAGGAAAGCTTGCCCTTTTTCCAGACCGGAATCAACCAGAAGAAAAGACCAATGGTGCATATGTAAAAGAAAGGTACGGGGTCAATGGTGCCAAAGGTGAAGCTCAGCAAGGGTTCCCCCATTTAAGAAAGATAGCTTTACCTGTTCTTTATGTGTCAAGAAGAAAAGGTGTAACAGAAAATCTTTGCAGGTTAAACGTCTTAATTGCGCTTATGGCTAGTCTGGATGATACCTGTATTTTGCACCGTGGAGGTTCGAAAGCACTGGTCAGTACGAAGGAATTTGCCAATGAAATCCTGAAATCAGGCGGAGTTTGGACTGCAAATGGCTGGAAGGTTTTAAAACAGCTGGATCAATCCTTGCGCTGGACTAATGCTTCCCCAGGTGGAAGCGCAGATCTGCTGGCGGCTACTTTATTTCTGGATTCTCTTCATCTGTATACCAAGAACCAGACATATCCGCAAACTACATTAGCTAATTAATAAAAAAAGGAGGACCGCAAAATGGAAAGATTAACATTTCGTTTTCCCGCAACTAAAATCCTTAAGTCGCATGCACACGTGGGAGTAGTTGGATCAGGTGATCTTGAAATCTTAATGGAACCGACTGAGGGTGAATATGCAGACGTTACCATACGGACTGGAACCACAGGGTATAAAGAAATATGGAAGACTGTCCTTGAGAGGTTTTTTATACAAAATGCTGTATCCGCTAAGATTATGATTAATGATTTTGGAGCAACTCCCGGTGTTGTCACATTAAGACTCGCACAAGCATTGGAGGTGGCAAATGTTGCTGAATACATTAAAAAGTAGTTTTGTAGAATGTAGTGGCCGTGAAAGGGCACATATGTTACTTGATGATTCCAGCTTTAGGGAACTGCTTGATCCATTTTCTGGGGTTGAATCACCTCACTTGGAACCTCAGGGGATTGTTCCGCAAAGCGATGATGGAGTCATCATTGCCAGAGGAGAATTGAGTGGAAACTCTTTGTTAGTAATATCAATAGAAGGAAATTTTCAGGGGGGAGGAATTGGTGAAGTTTCAGGTGCTAAAATTGCAGGGGCTTTAGAACTTGCTTTGAAGGAAAATCAATCCGGCACATACATTTATCCTGTTTTAATATTTGATTCTGGAGGAGTCAGGCTGCAGGAAGCAAATTATGGACTGTTGTCGATTGCAGAAATCGGGGCAGCGATTGTTGCTCTTAGGGAATATGTACCTGTCATTGGTATAATCCCAGGAAAAATCGGTGCCTTTGGAGGTATGTCCATTACCGCAGGCTTATGCAGTACGTTAATCATGACACGCGAAGGACGCCTCGGCTTAAATGGTCCAGAAGTAATTGAGCAAGAAGCAGGCATCGAGGAATTCGATTCGATGGACCGCCGTCTGATTTGGAACACCATCGGAGGAAATCAAAGAAAAGCATCTGGTTTCACCGAAATCTTGGTGGAAGATGATTGCGACAGATTGAAGCAATCCATACTTTCTTCCATCGCGCAGGGTAAAGAGGATACACCAAGAAGTGCTGAAGTTGATAGATATATAACCTTTTTAGAATCGGTTAATCCGTCTGAGAAACTGACTCCGGAAAAGATTAGATCCTTATGGATTCAGTCCGACCTAACCATTAAGGGGGATTGCGCACAACGCGGTAAAATTGACTTAGGCGAAGGTGTTAAAAGCAGGGGACAAAAATGGTTTAATCTATTGACATCGGGGTCACCGGATATCGGAGAAATCCCTTCGGTGCTTTGTGCAGACTCCTTTATCGGCAATAAGGCTGCCCGTTTCCTTGCAGTTGTCCCTGATAAAGCCAGCCGCTTTCCAAGAGCCAGGGCAGGTGAATTCGGACTAGAACAGGGATGGATGATCGCCAAGTATATCCGGGAAGCAATGGAGGAGGACCGAAATAATGAGAAGCGGGCAATTGTTGCAATTGTCGATGTACCAAGTCAGGCGTACGGATACCGTGAAGAACTTTTGGGAATCCATCAAGCATGCGCAGCAGCTGTGGATGCCTATGCATCAGCAAGATTGGCAGGCCATCCAGTGATTGCATTTATTCCAGGTAAGGCGATTTCAGGAGCTTTCCTTTCCCATGGGATGCAGGCCAATCGGCTGATCGCTTTGGATGACGAGGGTGTAAATGTGCATGTGATGTCCAAACAATCAGCTGCCAGAATTACCCTTCGAACAATTGATGAACTCGAAGAAGCAACGAAAAAAGTTCCGGCGATGGCGTATGATATCCGATCCTTTGAAAAACTAGGCGCACTTCATGAACTGATTGTCGGAGTCAATGCAGATGAACCTAATGAAACGGACCTACTGATCGTATGCAGTAAATTAATGTATGCAATCGCGGACATAAAAAACAGCCCAAGGGATTTGAGCAGCCGGCTAACTTCTACTTTTGCCAGAAATGGCGGACGATCAGCTTCCATTTTGGTCAGAGAAAAGTTGAAAGAACAATGGTGTTAGAACCACATGATCTATTGGAGATTAACCGCAGGGATTTAATCAGCCACTCTCCAATCCCTGATTGGGCTGTACTTTCTCTTGAAATTGCTCCATTTGTAGTGGTCCGCAGGGCAATTGCTCCTAATGGGCAGGTAGCTGTCGGGATTAGGGGCAGAAATAGAAATGAAAGATTTGCCGCATTTTTACCGAAAAATCGAGTGATTCAGCAAATTAAACCAGAACATCTTACTGAATATTATCTGTGGGAAAATAAACAGGCACCTGTGTTTTCAGCTCTGACAAATTCAGCATCCCTATTTATCGAAAACAGTCTTACCTGGGGCCCAGGAGGCAGTGTTGGCTTTGAGCTTGCCAGCAGTGTTGAAGCTGTAACTTTAGAAAGTGATCTTGATATTATCATTCGTGCCCCTGAACCGCTCCCAATGGATGTGGGTGTCCAGATTGTTCAAGACTTGAAGAAAAGCCCGGTAAGAATAGATGTACAAGTAGAAGCACCAAAAGGTTCGTTTTCTTTAAGCGAGTATGTAAGGGGCAGTGAACTTGTATTATTAAAAACATTCTCCGGACCAAGGATGAGTAAAAATCCTTGGAATGACCCAAAATAATAAACAAAAAACGGTTCAATTCTTTAAAATGAGAATTGAACCGCTTTTTTACTTTATGTAAATTGTCGTGTATCAAAAGGTATATTATGAATCGTTTAATTAGATTATTTGACTTTGAAGTTAAGTTTAGCAAAGATGTCGCTCGCTATATTAAGGAAGAAGAGTAACGACACTTGGGCAGGCTGCAAACAACAATTGAGAAAATAAAGATCAAAAAATAGTCCCTCGGATTATTTGGAGTGCTGATACCTTTGCTTTATTAACTCATAGAAAAGACCAGTTACAGTTTGAATCACTAAAAATACAGGGAAAGAGTAAGAAAGTTTATAACCTTTCTGTAAATGAATGATTTCCAGCCGAGTAAATATCCACTGTGCTCCAATACCTAAGAGGGTCCACACCACAATATAACAAATAAATGTTTTTTTAGAAACTTTGAATGATTCATATAGATAAATAAAGATATAACCAAAAGTGCAAATAAGAAATAATAGACAAGATCAAATAATTCGTAGTGATTTGAATCGTTCACTCTGTAAAAATCCGCCAATCCCCCGCCGAGTGTAAAATCAAATAAGATTCCAATCGTAAAACCCCATACTAAACTTACTAGTGCGGTATCACGAGGGAGTTTTTTAGGCAAAAGCCATATAGCCAAAAATGCTATTCCATTCATAACTAGTAAAGATATTTCGTTTATGTCAAAGGTATCCCATAATATCAAGAGTATTTCACCTCGTTATTTGTGAATCTTTGGAAAAATTTATGGAAGTAATAGGTAAGTCCATGGAGAACCAGAATATATAAAATATCATAACCCATGTTCCATCTGGAATAATTTGAAATATTAAAGTGCCTGGACAAAATGGATAATAATAGCCATGTAGCGATTGAACCTAGTACGACCATGGAAGACTTCATGATGTTTTTTGAGCTATAAAACAAATTTAATTGTGTCACTAAAATCATTGGAATAATGATACTTCGATACAGTATAAAAGCTGTATAGCTGATTGGCTCATTTGTTCTTTCAATAAATTTCAGTTCTTCATAAATGATCCACGTCCAATTAATATTAATAATAAGCATGACCAGATAGATAAATGTATTTTCCAGGAGAGGAAGCTTTCTCTCGATAACTGAAAATACCGCTAAAATGAGCCATGCTGCAAAGAAAAATACTGCAAATCCCAAATTTACCACCCTTATCTTATTTTTTTATTATTTGTTTTGATATAAAAAATATTCTATAACCAATGTAGTACATTAGTTTATTAAGTTTGATGGTAATAGGAAAGTAGTAAAATGTTAGTTTTGTAGAAATCGTTCCTCTAGGAGGATTAACCTGTGATATAGATATGTAAAATGTGTGCATCAAAAGGTATATCGGAGGCATAATGTGAATCGTTTAATTAGATTATAAAGGATTATTAATATAGTACAGGCATTTCTAGGAATAAGGTCGAAAGAATTAGCTGAAAACTGTAAAACATCGGAGAGAAATGGCTATTTTCTCTACTTCTGCTACTTGTTTATAGATTCCTTCCATATCCTTCAGATCTTTCTTGTAATCATAGGTCTTAAGCTTTTTGTTTTCTACAATCAATTTCCCATTGACTATCACATCGATTACATTTTGCGGTCCTGCTGCATACGCTAACGTTGCGTACGGATCAAAGGTTGGAAAGGTATTAGGCGCATGAGTGTCTACAATAATAATATCTGCATATTTCCCAACTTCTAGTGAGCCGATTTTTTTATCCAGCCCTAGAGCTTTTGCTCCACCAATTGTGGCAAGTTCGACAACCTTACTTGGCGGCATCACGCTTTGATCTTTGTTGACCAATTTGTGAATTCTTGCCGCATATCCGGCTGTTCCGAATACATCCATGGTGTTCGAGCTCATTGGCCCATCTGTACCCAACCCCATTTTAATCCCTGCTTTATCAATCTTAATAGCTGGTGCCACACCAGTTGCCCCTTTTGTATTCGCTATTGGATTATGGGCAATTGTGGCTCCTCTTTCTTTAATGATGTTAATGTCTTCATCATCAATATGGATGGCATGTGCAAGCATTGTATTTTCATCTAATATTCCTAAAGAATCCAAGTATTTTATGACGGAAGGATACTTCTGACCAAACTTGGTTGCTACTCTTTGTGCTTCATCAGCAAACTCTGCCGCATGAATCGCAAATGGTACCTGATATTTTTTGGCTAAATCTATTCGATGCCTTAATCATCTCAGGGCTAACTGTGTAGGGAGCATGGGCCACCACAGATGGGGTAATTAGTTCATGATTCTTATATTGTTTAATAAAGTCCTCTGCATATTTTAATCCGCCATAGGGTTCAGGAGCATCGACTGTTGGAAAACTAATAACCGTTTCTCCAAGAACTCCTCTAATGCCAATCTTTTCTGTCGCTTTTGCTACTTCATCTTCGTGGTAATACATATCTGCATATGTCGTAACTCCGCCCATTGCCATTTCTATGACGCCATGAATGGATGCTTTATAAATAAGGTCCCTTGAAAGTAATTTTCCTTCTAGTGGAAAAACACATCAAATAACCGATTGCCTACTCCTTCTTCACCAATACTTCTAAACGCAACCATTGGAACATGATTATGAGTATTAATCATTCCCGGCATCACAATATTACCATTGGCATTAATGACTTTAGAGGCTTTATATTGTTTTTCCAAATTTTCATCGCCAATTGCAATGATTTTCTTATCCTTTATTACAATTGTCCCTTTAACAAAGGCATCCTTTTTCGCATTCATCGTTAAGATGTGCCCATTCTTAATCACAATATCTGCCATTTGATTATTCCCTGGGATTCTCGCGGCTTCCACACTCATCGCTTTCGTATTAGGATGAAAGGCTCCTATTAAAATAGATGCTGTAACCAAAACGACCATCGACAATTTATAAAGTATTCTGAGTGTCATTTCTTTCCTCCTATAAATGTACCTTAATAACCTTCTGACTATAATAAATTACCAATCATCAACCAAAATAATTATTCTTTAATATGATTTAGAAAAATATTAATAATCCTTTTTATAAGAAGGGGATGAAATATTCCGTAATGGTATTCAAATCGTATGGTTTGTGGCCCATAATGTAAATGGCGGAACTATGGACGCCTATAGTTGGTTACAAGGAGAAGACTCAAGCTGAATAAAGTCAGAAACAAAGCTAATGTGAATTATATGAAACGGAGGATCGTATTAGGAAAAGAAAAGGAACGCACCTATTTTTCATTATTAAATTAGGACTATTTTATGAATTGTATTAATTTCAATAGCAAAGTACGCTACAATAGAGAAAACAAAAAGCAAAGTGAGATAAGCAACCCTAAAAGTAAGCTTACAAATATTATTGAAATAAATAGGTGTGTATTAATATGAACAATAAACTGAATGAGCCCACTAAAAATAAACAACCCTTATTCGTTACAGTCTATGACCGACTGTACAAACAGATTATGGATGGAACTTTTCCGCCTGATAGCCGACTGCCCACAGAACCAGAATTAGCAAAAGTATTTGGGGTTAGTAGAATGACATTAAGGCAAGCTTTGTCCCTTTTGCAAGAAGATGGACTGGTGAAGAACATCCATGGAAAAGGTAATTTTATTACGAAAGTTCATCATAATGAAAACAAAATTGGATTGGAGAAATTGGGGAATCCCTTATATATTTGCTTTCCGGAAAAAGTGGATGATGTCGAGCTTAGTTTAAGGATGGAATTAGTCACAGACTATGCAGTGCAGGTATTGAACCGTCCGCTGACTGCGGTTGTTGCAGTGGACCGCTGGTATAAGAGCGGCAATAAGGTAGCAGCCTATGCTTTTACCATAATGTCTATTGAAGCAGTTTCGGAGTTAGAGTTGGACTTACAGAATGAGAAACAATTATTAGAAATGTTAGATACAGAAGTATATGAACTAGCCAATTCCTCTACAATCGAAATAAAACGTTCTCATTCCATAAATACTCCATCCTTAAAATATCAAATTTTTGATGGAGGGGATTGTGATTTGATTTTAGAAAGCGTCTATATCAGCGATAAATATCCAGTTGTCTATAATAAATATTATATCCCAACAGAGTTTAGTCAAATAAGGATAAATACTAAGAAATAGTGTCAGCAGTAAATATCGAGTTTACAGATCCTACCTAGCTATTTCCTTGGGAAACAAAAAAAGGCGGTGTCATTTTTATAATGACACTGCTTTTTTTGTTACAAATTGTACATATTTTTATTAAAACAGGGTTGTGGGCAAATGTTTGGTGTGATATCCTTATTATTGTTAGAAATCATACAAGTTTTTATACAACTATACAACGTTGTAAGATTTGTGATGGATCTAAATGAAAACGCAAACAAACATACTACTTTCTTGTTTTCAGATACGAGAAGGAAAACTCAAATGGAGGAGAGATATGATGAGTACTATAGAACATAAGGAAACCCCACATATAAAACCTAATGGGGTAGAAATTGCTGAAACAATCCTTTTACCAGGAGATCCCTTAAGAGCAAAGTTTATTGCAGAAACCTATTTGGATGACGTTGTTCAGTTTAATTCAGTGCGCAATATGCTTGGTTTTACCGGAACCTATAAAGGAAAGAAAGTCTCTACTATGGGAACTGGTATGGGCATGCCAAGTATGAGTCTCTACTCATGGGAATTAATAAATGTATTTGGTGTGAAAAATTTAATTCGTATTGGTACATGCGGTGCTATTCAGGACAATATGAATTTGTATGATATTGTAATGGCGATGGGTGCTTCTACAGATTCTCGTTATGTTCATCAATACAATCTGCCAGGAGAATTTTCTAATATTGCCTCGTTTACGTTATTAGAGAAGGCCAAAAAAGCAGCCGATGAAAAAAGACTACCTGTCCATGTTGGAAATGTCCTTAGTAGCGATATCTTTTATAATGCCGATGAAAGCGCAATAGAAAAGTGGCGGAAGATGGGAATTTTATGTGCTGAAATGGAGACAGCTGGTCTTTATATGAATGCAGCCTATGCTGGGGTAAACGCACTGACAATTTTAACAGTAAGTGATCATATTATTCGAGATGAACAAACGACACCAGAAGAAAGACAAAAAGCTTTTACCAATATGATGGAAATCGCCTTGGAACTAGCTTAATAAACGAAATCTTGATATATAACATGACAAATCTACTGGATATTTTCCTTCATTCATGTGACGATTTCCTGTAGCACAAAAGGAGAGAGAAAGATGGCGACAATAAGTGCAGATATAAGCGTGACTGATGCATCAGAGTATAATGTTAAAAAAGCGGTTCCTGTTATCTTACTATTATTTTTACTATGTTTGATTATAGATAATTCTTTTAAAATTATTTCTGTAGATATGGCGAAGGATTTCAATATCTCTGCAACAACAGTTAGCTGGCAAGCAACATTAGCGGGACTTGTAATTGGAATTGGAGCTGTTGTTTACGCAGCCTTGGCAGATTCCATTAGTATCAGAAAACTATTTAGCGTCGGAATTATTTTAATTTGTGTTGGTTCTGTAATGGGATATATTTTTCAACAATCGTTCATAATGGTCGTAGTATCACGAATTGTTCAAACTGCTGGCTTGGCATCTGCTGAAACATTATATGTTATATTTGTAACCAAACATCTTCCTGCAAGTGAACAAAAGAAGTTTTTAGGATTAAGTACTAGCAGCTTTGCCCTTTCACAAGTAATTGGTGCATTAACAGGCGGCTATATATCTACTTATTTCCATTGGACAACGCTATTTTTAGTTCCATTAGTCACCCTTTTCATTCTTCCTTTTATTCTAAAATATCTTCCTAAGGAAGAGGGGAAAGGCAATCATGTAGATGTGCTAGGATTATTTTTAGTTGGATCAATTGCTGCATTTCTTCTTTTATATATTACAGATTTCAATTGGATTTATCTTCTCTTATTTATTGGAGCCATTGCGCTCTTCCTAGTTTATATTAGCAAAAATACAAAAGCATTCATTGGTATTTCTTTCTTTCAAAATAAGCAGTTTCTTTCCCTGCTTGCAGTTGCTTTTGTTGTCTATTCTGTCCAATTAGCATATATTTTCTTGTTTCCATTTTTATTAGAATCGATTTATCATTTGAAACTAGATACTATTTCGCTATTATTAATTCCAGCATACGTCCTAGCAGCTATTGTTGGGGCCCTATCTGGAAAAGTAGCTAAAATTATGGGCACCAAGCAGTGTATTACGATTGCAATTATCGGAATCACAGCTAGTCTATTGTTAGGCGGATTCTTTGTAAAAAGTTCGGTAATAATATTTGTTTTATCAATTGTTGTATTCTCTAGCTCGTTTGCATTCATGTATGCACCGATGCTTGATAATTGTATTAGGACTATTTCAAAAGAAAATTCTGGAACAGCAATCGGTTTTTATAATTTGATCCTTAATGTCGCTGCTTCCATTGGAATTGCTTATACAGCAGCAATGATGGACAATTCTGCTATGAAAGTCAAACTACTGGGATACATCAACAATTCGAATGCATCCTTATATAGTAATGTCTTATTTGTATTGGCATTTTTGGCTTTTTTCAGTTTGTTTCTATACTGGGTTTTAGTGGGCAGAAAGATGAAAATGGCAGTAAGTAACTAGAAGACACAGTGCTGATCATGCCTTTATGGAGGTTTGTTTCTTGCCGTGGTTTTCTTGCCGAAGGGGAGACGGGGGTTCATCCAGTCTGGAAAGGCGCTGTAGAAACCGGTTCGGTATTAAACATGCCAATTAAAGAATTACTAAAGCTGAAAATGGACTTGGAGTCTTATATCAAAACAGTTTCGGATGAGGATATATCTAGCAGACTCCCAAAAATGCAAAAGATTAATTCTCCTGAGCTGAAGGAAGTCGCGAGTGCTCTAATAGAGAGAAAAAGGGCAGGTTATCAAGAGGGCGTAGTGAATCAACTCATTGACGATATAAAGAAGGATTATTAAAAAATGACCTTTTCCTGCTGGGAATGGGTCATTTTCTATTATCATTACACGAAACTATTTGAAATATGTCATCTTGGAACCACTTACTAGTATTGATCGAGCAAATTATTTTTACCAGTTGATGGAATACCCTTAACATGGTAAGTTTAATGCATATTTAATTCGTTTATTAAACTTACAAAAATACGTAAATAGATTCAAATAGAAAGGATTCAAAATTCCACCTAAAAAAATCACAAATTATCCTAAAAAAAGAACATTCTAAAACATTCATAAAATTCTTAAAATGAAAGACAGGAAAACGTTTTCAAATGGGGGGAATCAAATGAATGTAATCAAAAAAGTAGGCCTAGTCATCGATACCATTTTTGAAAAATTCACACTTCTATCGTTAATAGCCTTAATTTTTGTCGTCACCACTCAAGTTTTTACTAGGAAATTATTTAATTTTGTTTTCTTTTGGTCCGAAGAAGTTACTCTTTTGTTGCTAGCATGGTTTGCCTTTATGGCTATAGCGGTGGGTTTTCGAGAGTATATCCATTTAGGAATTGATTCTTTCACGAATCTATTTCCTAAAAGTTTTAATAAGGTTTTAGATAAAATCATCAGTGCTTCTATTTTTGCTTTCGGATTATACTTGGTGATCCAGGGCTGGGACTTTACGGTATTGATGATGGATTCAACCCTGCCGGCGACAAAATGGCCAAGTAGTATCACTTATGCGGTTATGCCTGTCACTGGTGTGATGATTTGTGTTTATTCGCTTTTGCAATTCTTTAACATTAACACGACTCGTCACAAAGAGATAGAGGAGGGTATGTAACTTGGACAGCAACACAATTGGGATCATTATCTTACTTTCAAGCTTTGTTATTTTAATCTTACTTCGTTTTCCCATTGCCCTTACGTTGATTGCCTCGTCATTACTGACGGTTATCTATCTAGGTATACCTCTTCCGGTAGTGGGCCAGCAAATGATTCAAGGGATGAATTCCTTTTCTTTACTTGCGATTCCGTTCTTTATTTTGACCGGACAAATTATGAGTGAGGGCGGCCTTGCGACTCGAATTGTGAATCTGGCAAGTTTAATGGTTGGTAGAATCCGCGGTGGGCTCGCCATGGTTAACAGTGTAGCTGCATTGTTCTTTGGAAATATCTCAGGTTCTGCCGTCGCCGACGTTTCTTCTGTTGGGTCTGTTATGATTCCGATGATGAAAAAGAAGGGATACGAAGCAGACTATGCAGTGGGAGTAACGATTGCATCGGCCATTCAAGGTGTGGTAGTTCCGCCGAGTCATAATCTTGTTTTATATTCCTTAGCAGCAGGTGGCGTTTCCATCGCCAGTTTATTTATGGCTGGTATTGTTCCTGGATTTATCATGTTAATTTCCTTAATGATCACGGGTTACATTATTGCTAGAAAACGAGGCTACCAAAAAGCGGACCCTGTTCCAAAGTCAGAAATTGGCGGGATCCTTCTACATGGACTTTTATCCTTAAGCCCAGCTGTCATTATTCTGGGCGGGATTATGAGTGGCTGGTTTACAGCAACGGAATCTGGGGCATTAGCTTGTTTGTATTCTTTTATTCTAGCGTTTGTTGTCTATAGGGAAGCAAAATTTTCTAATGTATGGAAAATATTAACCCGGACGATGAGAACTGTTTCGATGGTATTTTTCTTAATAGCAGCATCAGCTTCGTTTGGTTGGATATTAGCTTACCTGAAAATTCCTTCAATGGTAACGAACTTATTTTTAAGTATTTCTGATAACCCGATTATTATTCTATTGATTATTAATATTTTGTTGCTTCTCCTTGGAGCACCAATGGACATGGCACCAATGATTTTAATTATGACACCTATTCTCCTTCCAGTTGTAACCAGCTTTGGAATGGATCCGGTGCACTTCGGAATTGTCCTGATTTTAAATGCTGGGATTGGCCTATTAACGCCGCCGGTAGGAACTGTTTTGTTCGTCGGATGTGCGATAGGAAAGGTCTCGATACAACAAGGGACAAAAGCAATGATGCCATTTTTCTACGCTTTACTAGTTGTTCTGTTGGTTATTACCTATATTCCTGAGGTAGTCCTGTGGCTTCCTAATATGTTAGTCAAGTAACCGAAGGAAAGGTGAAAATAAAACAATAAAATTTTTTAAGGGAGGGTTACAAGAATGAAGAAAAAAAAGATTACAGGAATTCTTGCAGCAACGCTTTTAATGGGTAGCATCCTAGCTGCCTGTGGGAAAGAAGCAACGACGGGTACAAAAGATGGGGGTTCGAAAGCTGAGGAACCTAAATATACGTTCCGGTTGGCAGATAATCAGCCACCAGATTATCCAACTGTTGTTGGAGACAAAAAGTTTGCCGAATTGGTTGATGAAAGAACAAATGGCCGAATTAAAATTGAGGTATTTCCATCTGCCCAATTAGGGGATGAAAAATCCGTGTTGGAACAGGTTCAGCTTGGAGCCATTGAGTTCACAAGAATCAATTCCAGTCCGCTTGCCGAGTTCAATGATCAGTTCACTGCACTAGGACTCCCATATGTATTCGAAAGCGAAGAACACTTATGGAATTTTCTTAACGGTGAAATGGGTACAAAATTGTTAGATGGTTTAGAGCAGTCAAAAATGAAAGGGCTTGCTTATTATGATTCAGGGTCACGTAGTTTTTATTCTACTAAACCACTAAAAGGTGTAAAGGACTTAAAAGGGCAAAAAATCCGTGTGCAGCAGAGTAAAATCAATATTGATTTCATGGAAGCTCTTGGGGCAAGTGCGACGCCAATGCCATATGGCGAGGTATTCAGCGCCCTTCAAACAGGAATCATTGATGGTGCAGAAAATAACATCCCAAGCTTAGACTCTTCTAATCATTATCAAGAAGCGAAAAACTTTATTTTAGACCATCATCAACGGATCCCTGAAGTCCTGCTTATTAGTAAAGCAGCATGGGATAAGCTTTCAGAAAAAGACCAAAAAATTGTGAAACAAGCAGCACTTGATTCCGTTCAAGCTCAAAGAGAAGAATGGGATAAGTGGGAAGAGCGTTCTACTAAGAAACTTAAAGATGCAGGAGTTACCTTCACTGAGGTTGATGATATTACACCTTGGAAAGACGCTGTTAAATCCATGGTTGATAAATATTCAAAAGATTATAAAGAGGTAATGGATGCCATTGAAAAAGCACGTCCATAATCTATAGCTGGCAGTATGCCTAGTTGGTGAATATATCCATTTACCAGCTAGGTCTTTTCTGTTTAAAAAATCACTAATAGATTGGAATGAATAACAACAATGATGAAGTGGTGGAGAAAAATCGCAGAATTCCTTGAACGATACATCCTCTTAAAAAATCAATCACTGATGATAAAGCTCTGCATTTTCTCCAGTTTTCTGGTTATTTTTCCAGTCATTTCAGTTGGAGTTATTTCATACAATCGTTCATCGGTTGAACTTGAAAATGTACTTAGACAATCGAGCAGCCAAGTAATTGATCAAGTAGAGTCACATATCGAATATTATTTACAAGATTTTGAGATTACCAGCTTAAAAATTATCAACTCTCCTGAATTATCGAGCCTTTTGAAATTGAAAATGTCAGAAAATAGAGATAAATTTATTGAACCAACTCGTAACACCCTTAAAGAAGCAGAATACTCAAGAGCAGATATAACTAATATCACTATACTACTTAATAACAATCAGGTAATTGATACTCTTGGAAATAGAAATTTCTATCCTGCTACGAAAATGAAAGAAGAATATTGGTATTCGTCTGTCCCACTTAATGGGATGAGTATGTTAGTTATGAGAAAGTTAAAATTAGAAAATAAGGAACAGCCTGTCATTTCACTCGTAAGGAGACTATATAACCCCCAGACGCTCTTACCTGTAGGCATGCTTATTATTGATATCAATTTCAGAAGAATTGAAGAAATCTCTAACAAGGTAACTATCAGTAAAAATGGCTATTTTTCCATTCTAGATGCGAACGGGCATTATATTTACCATCCTGACTACTCAAAACTCGGGAAAAAGGTTGAATTTAAACAACTTTCAAACCTGAAAACAGAAGGAAGCAGCACGGAAATTTTAGAAAATGAACGGAGAGATTTTGTTACCTATACTTTTTCTCGGAACCTCGGCTGGAGGTTTCTATCGGCAGTCCCATACCGAGATTTGACGGGGGGAATCGTTCAAATTGAAAAAGCCATATTCTTAACCATTCTTGTCTCTTTGATCATTGCCTATTTGATCGGGTTCGGATTCGCCACAAGCATTATTCGGCCCATCCGTCGTCTGCAACATTTTATGAAGGAAGTTGAAATTGGAAAATTAGATGGCAGAGTTCGAGTGGATACAAATGATGAAATCGGACAATTGACTGCTGGTTTTAATAATACCGTTGAGAAACTATCCAACTTACTTGAAGAAGTATACGTCTCTAAGTTAAAGGAAGCAGAAATGTCACTTAAACAAAAAGAAGTCGAATTAAAAATGCTGCAATCACAAATGAATCCCCACTTTTTATACAATTCTCTTGAAACCATTAGGGGTATGGCATTGGAAGAAAATCAGGAAAATATTGCAACCATGTCTTTCTCACTTGGAAAACTACTTCGGTATAATCTTAATAATCATTCATCTACCGTGAGTTTTAGAGAAGAAATGAATTTTTGTGAAATGTATCTGCAGATTCAAAAGGTTCGCTTTGAGGACCGTTTTGAGTACATGTTTGATATTCCTCAATGGGTAATGGAGCTGAAAGTGGTAAAATTTTCACTTCAGCCATTGGTTGAGAATTGCTTTGTTCATGGTTATGGTCCTAATACTAGAAAATTAAAAATTGTGATATCAGCTTTCCGTCATTCTGAGTCTTCCGTTGTTATTCGCATTTCCGATACTGGTGAAGGAATAAAGGATCATATTTTAGAAGAAATCAAGAAAAGAATGGACTTAAAAACGGCCACTAGTGATGGGAAAAATATAGGAATCGTAAATGTTCATCAAAGAATTCATTATTTGTTTGGACCCGAGTATGGAATAACCATTCAAAGTGAACAGGGCTCAGGGACTGAGGTATTGATCCATTTACCCATACTAGATCATCATGTGGAGGAGGAGAGAGAATGAAGAAAAATATCTTGTTGGTTGATGATGAGAGATGGGTTCGAACAGCTCTTAAGTGGACGATAAACAAGTTGAAGCTTCCTTTGCAAGTGGTCCACGAATGTGAAAACGGGTTAGAAGCACTCGACTGGATTAAGCATAATGATGCAGACCTAGTGTTAACGGATATTCGAATGCCTATAATGGACGGGCTTTCGTTAGTAAAAGAATTGAGTCATTTAAAGAAGAAACAGGATGTCATTGTGATCAGTGTTCATGACGAGTTTCAATTTGTTCAACAAGCGATTCGAACCGGTGTAACCGATTACCTTCTAAAACCAGTAGAGGAAACCGAGTTAAAAGATTGTCTTGAAAAGTGGCTGGAAATGAAATCAAAAGAAGAGACAAAAAGGAATACTCCAAAAAATGAGGATGAAAATCTTCCTTCCTCAACGATTGAAAAGGTTTTGCAGTATTTAGAAAAAACAGCATTAGACCAAATTACACTGAAAGATGCGGCAGAGTCTGTCCATATGAATCCTAGTTATCTTAGTCAATTATTCAAACAACAGCTGAACAAGAAGTTTGTCGATTATATTACCGAGCTGCGAATTGAGGAAAGCAAACGTTTGTTACTGAATACAACCTTACGATTATCTGAGATTGCTGAGAGAGTGGGATACTCGGATTTAGCCTATTTTAGTAACAACTTTAAGAGGCTTACAGGCTTTTCACCATCAGAGTTTCGAAAATCAGCGCTTGAAAAGGTACCGGAAAAAACTCCATAAAGGTCGACGAGCCAAGAATCTAGTTTTTGGCTTCTTTTTTTTGATTGATTTAAGTTTGCGCTTAATTTATATCAATTTTGCGTTCTTATATGGTCTAAAGCTAGGACTTTGGCTATGGGTATATATATCTGAATTTTATAAATCTTAAAAAAACACAAATTCACCTAAAAATATTCTCTATTATTGTTTACCTTCTAAATTATAAACTTGAGGAAGCGACTCATGCGTTTGTTTGGGTCCGACCTGTTCAATCGAATTGGGATAATAATCCACGGATAACCATAGGCCCTGAAACAGGAATTACTAATGTTGATAGAATTATTGAGATTCAGAAAAAAGTTCCGACGATTACTGCGATTAACTTCACTAACCCGTGGTTGATTGATCAAATTGAGCCCCATGCTGGAGCGGTAATCAGCACGTTTGGCGTAAAGGCTGAGGCAATCGTAGACGTTATTCGTGGAAAATACAATCCGACAGGGAAACTTCCATTCACCATACCTGCTAACAAAGAAGCGGTAGACAACGAGGTTGGAGATATTCCAGGCTATGTAGAGGATCCTTCCTATGTCTATAAAAATAAAAATGGGGATTCTTACGGATTTGATTTTGGATTAACATATAAATAGGAGTTGAAGGCACATGAATACATTAAATTGTAATGGAAAAGTGTCTGTTAACAATGGTTTCTGTATTTCTATAAAATTATAATAATTAATTAAATTCAGAAAATTCATTTGACATCATTCCTTGAATAGACTAGGATTTAATTATATTCATAATTGCGGATGAGTATTGTGGGAGAGACTAAACGCATTGTTTAGCACCGAAGGAGCAAGTCCCAAAAATTGGGCTCAATCTCTCAGGTAAAAGGACCACAATAGGACGCGTCTCTGGAGAGCGCCATGTGCCACCAAAGGAGTTATACTCTCAGGTAAAAGGACAGAGGAAAATGGGGAACGCCTATTTTTCTCTGTCCTTTTTTTGTGGAGAAAAATAGTAATAAACAAAAAAAGGAGGAGGTAAACACAAAACTAATAATTGGAGAGTGCACATCATGATTGTCCTGTTGAGTATAATTTTCAGAAAAATGTAAGCGCTTATTTCTGCCGAATTGACTAATAAAATATTAAACATTCTCAAAAAGTAGAAAGAGGGAATTCATATGCAGGAACAAACATTGTCGAGAGGTTTAAAAAACAGGCACGTTCAACTTATCGCTATTGGCGGGGCTATCGGAACAGGATTATTTCTTGGAGCAGGTAGATCTATTCATTTAGCAGGTCCATCGATTTTATTTGCTTACTTGATTACAGGTGTCATTTGCTTTTTAATCATGCGTGCACTTGGAGAACTGCTTTTATCCAATTTGAAATATCATTCTTTTGTTGACTTTGTTAGAGACTATTTAGGTAATATGGCAGCATTTATTACTGGCTGGACCTACTGGTTTTGCTGGATTTCAATCGCTATGGCCGATTTAACAGCAGTTGGTCTCTATACTCAGTTTTGGTTTCCAAATGTACCACAATGGATGCCAGGATTAATTGCACTAGTCGTTTTGCTAATCATGAACCTTGCAACCGTAAAGCTTTTTGGCGAAATGGAATTCTGGTTCGCATTAATTAAAGTTATTGCGATTCTTGCATTAATTGTTATCGGGATTTTCATGATTATTAAAGGCTTTTCCACAAATTCAGGCGCATCCAGTTTCACGAATCTATGGAGTCACGGCGGCATGTTCCCAAATGGCATAAATGGCTTTATTCTCTCATTCCAGATGGTGGTGTTTGCGTTTGTTGGCATTGAACTTGTAGGACTTACTGCTGGTGAAACAGAAGACCCGGAAAAAGTTATCCCAAAAGCAATCAATAATATTCCTATTCGGGTATTAATTTTCTACATTGGCGCCCTTATTGTCATTATGAGTATTTATCCGTGGAACGCCATCAATCCAGCGAAAAGCCCATTCGTTCAAGTATTCGTGGCGGTTGGTATCGCTGCAGCTGCTGGTATCGTCAATTTTGTCGTTCTAACATCTGCAGCATCGGCATGTAACAGCGCCATTTTCAGTACAAGCCGGATGGTATACTCACTTGCCAGAGATAAAAATGCACCTGTACCATTTGCAAAACTTACTTCTCGTCAGGTACCTTCCAATGCATTGTTCTTTTCCACTGTTGTTATTTTAATTGCCATTGTGTTGAACTATGTAATGCCAGAAGGAGTATTTACGCTGATTACAAGTATTTCTACAGTATGTTTCATCTTTATTTGGGGTATTACTGTCGTCAGTCATTTGAAATACCGCAAAACCAGACCAGATCTAGCGAAAGTGAACAAATTTAAATTGCCGCTTTATCCATTTTCCAATTACTTAATCCTTGCCTTCCTAGCGTTCGTGCTTGTCGTACTTGCACTTGCGGAAGACACTCGTGTTGCCTTATTCGTAACACCTGTCTGGTTTATCATGCTGATTGCGATTTATAAGATGTTGATAAAGAAGGCGGATTATGCGGATCGGGAGAATTATGCGGATCAGGAGAATCAACAAAAAGTAGCAGAAAATTAAGTGGCAACCCAAAAAAATAACTTTTATTAATAAATAATGTTTCCGCTTTCAAAAAAGCTTGACTTAGATTGCATTTACTATTATTCTGAAAATAATAAAAATAAATAAGCGGAAGATGGTTGTGGGAGAGTGCAAGTTTACACGCCACCGAAGGAGCAAGTTCCAAAAAGACCCTTGGAACAAATCTCTCAGGTAGATGGAACCACAATTGGACGCAACTCTGGAGAGCGCAGATAAAGTATTTGCCACCAAAGGGGAAGGTTCTTAATCGAACTTAAACTCTCAGGTAAAAGGACAGAGAAGGGTAGAAGTAAGCCATGTGCTACCCTTTTCTGTCCTTTTTTGCGTGCAAAAAAGTATGTTTCGCTTCAGATTTTATCTTGAGAATGAACAGATAAAATCCGAGGTTAAACACAGATAGAGGTAGCTAAAACAACGAATCAAGGGGGAAACGGGATGAGTTTACAACAAAATGATTCAACTATTTTTGAAGCAATTCGGAAAGAGCAGCATCGTCAGCATCAAACATTGGAGTTGATCGCATCTGAAAACTTCGTAAGCCAAGATGTTTTAGAAGCAATGGGAAGTGTGATGACGAATAAATATGCAGAAGGCTATCCAGGGAAGCGTTACTATGGCGGATGTGAATTTGTCGATGTGGCAGAACAAATAGCGATTGACCGCCTAACTCAGCTGTTTGGTGCTAAATATGCCAATGTTCAGCCTCACTCAGGTGCACAAGCAAATTTTGCTGTATTTTTCGCTCTGCTTCAACCTGGTGATAAAGTGATGGGGATGAACCTCTCACATGGCGGACACTTAACGCACGGAAGTCCTGTTAGTGTTTCAGGAAAATGGTTTGAGGTAGTCTCCTATGGTGTGAGAGAAGATACTCAATTGATTGATTATGATGAACTGGAAGCGATCGCGAATAAAGAAAAACCGAAATTGATCATTGCAGGTACAAGTGCTTACACTAGAACGATTGATTTTGCACGGTTTAGACAAATTGCTGATCAAGTTGGCGCAAAATTCATGGTAGATATGGCGCATATTGCGGGACTTGTTGCAGCTGGTCTTCATCCATCGCCGGTTCCATACGCAGATGTTGTAACGAGCACTACGCATAAGACGCTCCGAGGACCGCGCGGCGGCATTATTTTAACAAATGATGAAGAGATGATAAAAGCCATTAATAAATCGGTGTTCCCAGGGATTCAAGGCGGCCCGTTAATGCATATTATTGCAGCTAAGGCGGTTGCATTCAATGAAGCATTGCAGCCAAGCTTTAAGGAATATGCGAAACAAATCATTCTAAATGCCGACACACTAGGCAAAACATTAAAAAATGAAGGTGCAGCCCTTGTTTCTGGTGGAACGGATAATCATATCGTCCTTTTAGATTTACGTCCGTGGAATTTAACTGGAAAAGAAGCAGAAAAATTATTAGAAGAAGCGGGCATTACTGTAAATAAAAATACGATTCCATTTGATCCAGAAAAGCCGTTTGTTACGAGCGGTATTCGCATGGGAACAGCGGCTTTAACGACACGAGGTATGAAACAGGATGATATGGTGAAAATCGGGAAAGTTATCGCAGCTGTTTTGAAGAGCAAAGGGGACAAAGTCGTACTTGAGAAAGCAAAAGAAACAACCAAAGCAATTTGTGGCGTCTATCCGTTATTTCAACAGGCAATCACAGTATAAGAAAGGGGTATGAGGATGGAATTTCAGAGTTGTTTTGACATTATTGGCCCGATTATGGTGGGACCGTCGAGTTCTCATACAGCAGGTGTCGTATCTATCGGGAAATTTATTTATGAACTGTTAGGAGATTGTCCACAAGAGGTCAATATTGTATTTTATGATTCCTTTGCTGAAACTTATCAAGGACATGGAACAGATAAAGCACTTCTTGGCGGATTGCTTGGGATGGATACCGATGATACACGCATTAAACATTCATTGGAGTGGGCAAAAGAGGTTGGCATGCAGTACAATTTCGAATTTGAAGATATCTGTGACTACTATGACCACCCAAATACAACAATCGTGACAGTGAAATACGAAGATCGTGTTGTAAAGGTTGGCGGTGCATCACTTGGTGGAGGCTTATCAAAAATCTTTATGATTAACGAGAAGATGGTAGATATTCGTTTAAGTGCAGGCGATGACTTTACAGTCCTTGCTAGTTCTTATCAACCAAGAGGGAAAGTACTTATGGAGGCAATTTAATGAAGATACAGTCCATGAAAGAGCTGATTGAAGCTTGTGAAAGAGAACAAAAAACCATTGGTGAAATCATGTTGATGATGGAAACAGAAAAATCAGGAAGAGACCAAGAAACCATTATTAGCATGATGGAAGAGCGATTGATCAAAATGAAAGAAGCCGTTGATAGCGGTATAAAAGATGCCTCAACCGCACCGAGTGGAATTTCTGGCGGGGATGCCGTGAAAATGTATGATTACGTACATCAAGGTAAATCTCTGTCAGGTAGTTATGTAAGCAATGCAATGAGCTTTTCATTGGCAACTTCTGAAAGCAATGCACGGATGGGGGTTATTGTAGCCACGCCAACTGCTGGGGCAGCCGGTATTTTGCCTGGTGTATTGTTTTCGCTTCATAAAAATGATGGCACACCCTATAAAGATTTAGTCATGGGGTTGTTCACAGCAAGTATGCTCGGGTTTGTCATTGCAAATCGTTCATTCATTTCGGGGGCGGCTGGAGGCTGCCAAGCAGAGGTAGGATCCGCAACAGCCATGGCCGCAGGAACAATCGTTGAGTTAAAAGGGGGCACGCCACAGCAAGCAGTGAATGCGACGGCCATTGCCATGAAGTCACTCTTGGGTTTAGTTTGTGATCCAGTAGCAGGTCTTGTTGAAGTGCCTTGCATAAAGCGAAATGTGATTGGAACCTCCATCGCATTTTCAGCGGCTGATATGTCTCTTGCTGGGATTGAAAGTCGCATTCCGTGTGATGAAGTAATTGAAGCGATGTATAGGGTTGGAAAAGATATGCCTCGGACACTTCGGGAAACAGCGCTTGGAGGTCTAGCAACGACAGAAACAGGTAAACAGGTGAAGGAACGACTATTTTGTAGGAAATCATAAGTAGGGGGTCTATCAATGGGGACAGAAATAGCATTAAAGCAAACACCACTTTTTGAAATTTATGGAAAATCAGGTGCGAAGGTCATTGATTTTGGAGGCTGGGCATTGCCAGTACAATTTTCCAGCATTTTAGATGAGCATGAGGTGGTTCGAACAAAAGCAGGTCTTTTTGATGTCTCACATATGGGTGAAGTGCTTGTTGAAGGCAAAGATGCAGAGAGTTACATTAACTACCTTGTCACTAACGATGTAACAAAGCTTAGTATCGATCAAGCACAGTACACAGCAATGTGCTATCCAGACGGCGGAACAGTCGATGATTTATTAGTGTACAAATTAGCGGATGAAAAATATTTACTCGTCATTAATGCCGGAAATATTGAGAAAGATTATGAATGGATGAAGCAGCATGTAAAAGGAGATGTGACGCTCCAAAATATTTCGAATGACATTGCACAGCTTGCCATCCAAGGTCCAAAGGCTGAAGGTATTTTACAAAAGTTAACGGAAGCAAATCTATCAGAAATTGGCCCATTTAAATTTGCTCAACATGTCAACCTGGACGGGATTACAGATGTGCTCGTATCTCGTACAGGTTATACAGGAGAAGATGGTTTTGAGCTTTATTTAGATGCTGCACAAGTCGAAGCACTTTGGGTAAAGCTTTTAGAAGTAGGAAGTGATGATGGCTTAAAACCATGTGGCCTCGGTGCACGTGACACGCTTCGTTTAGAAGCACGTCTTGCACTCTATGGTCAAGAGCTATTAAGTGATATTAGTCCCCTTGAAGCTGGAATCGGCTTTGCCGTAAAAACGAAAAAAGAAAGTGATTTTATCGGTAAATCCGCACTTTCAGCACAAAAAGAAGCCGGATTAAAACGAAAATTAGTAGGAATTGAGGTAACAGGCCGGGGGATTCCACGCCACGGTTATCAAGTAGTTTCAGAAGGTGGAGAGGCAATTGGTGTTGTTACATCAGGAACCCAATCACCATCTTTAAAGAAAAGCATAGGCCTTGCACTAATATCCGCAGAACATGCAGAAGTGGGAACACCATTAAAAGTGGTCATCCGTAATAAGCAGATTGAGGCGGTTGTTGTTAAAACACCGTTCTATAAAAAGGGTTAATAGAGTGATAGAGTTCTCTGGCTAACTTGCATAAAGATGATAGGCAGGCCGACTGTTACGTAAACTTACATGAAATCAAGACCTGAATGATCAAACTTGAATTTACAATCGGAAGGAAGAGAAACAATGACTAAAGCGACAGCAACTTTACTATATAGCAAAGAACATGAGTGGGTATTACAATTAGACGGAAATCGAGTACGTATTGGAATCTCTGATTTTGCACAAAAGCAATTAGGAGATATTGTCTTTGTTGAAACCTTAGAAGTGGATGATGAAGTTACAGCGAATGAATCAATGGGGACCATCGAATCAGTAAAAGCAGTTTCTGACCTATACTCTCCTGTATCAGGTACGGTTGTTACTGTAAACGAAGAGTTAGGAGATGCACCTGAGACGATTAATGAACATCCATTTGAAGCAGGTTGGTTAGTAGAAGTGGAAATGTCCAATCCTGAAGAATTGGAATCACTTTTAAATGAAGATGCGTACCAAGCATTTATTAATGAAGGAGAGGAATAAAATGACTTCCACTTATCGATACCTCCCTGATACGAAACAAGATCAAGAGGAAATGCTCGCTTTTTTAAATATTTCTTCGATAGATGAGTTATTTGAAGATATTCCAGCTGAAATTCAATTAAATGGTGAGCTACCTATTCCAGAGGCTGTGCCTGAGCCGCTTCTTTTGAAAAAAATGAATCAACTTGCTTCCAAAAATAAAAATGCTAATCATTACCCAACCTTTCTTGGTGCAGGAACCTATGATCACTATATTCCAAGTGTGGTCAATCATATGATTTCACGGTCCGAATTTTACACAGCCTATACACCATACCAACCGGAAATCAGCCAAGGTGAATTACAGGCGATTTTTGAATTCCAAACCATGGTTTGTGAACTGACAGGAATGGATGTGGCCAATTCTTCGATGTACGATGGCTTTACATCTCTTGCGGAAGCTGCATCACTTGCTGTTGCATCAACACGGCGTTCCAAAGTACTTGTGTCAAAGGCAGTTCATCCTGAATCACGTGCCATCTTAAATACGGTAGCAGATGGCCAAGGTTATATAGTTGAAGACGTCAATCTTACTGATGATGAGACAAGCTTAGTGAAGCTGCAAGGACAAATTGATAAAAACACTGCTGCTGTTATTGTTCAATACCCAAACTTTTTCGGTTCCATTGAGGATCTAGCAGAAATTAAGAATATCGCGGATACAAAAGGAGCGCTTTTAATTGTAAGCGCCAATCCATTGGCACTGGCACTCTTGCAGGCTCCTGGTAAACTTGGAGCAGACATTGTGATTGGGGATATGCAGCCATTAGGAATCCCGATGTCCTTCGGCGGCCCACACTGCGGTTATTTTACGGTAAGTAAGAAATTCATGCGAAAAATTCCAGGACGAATTGTCGGGCAAACGAAAGATGAAAAAGGACAACGCGGATTTGTATTAACCCTGCAAGCACGCGAACAACATATTCGCCGTGATAAAGCATCATCCAATATTTGTTCAAACCAAGCATTAAATGCACTTGCTTCTGCGGTTTGTATGAGTGCACTTGGAAAGCAAGGAATTCGTCATATGGCCCAATTAAACTTTGAAAAAGCAGATTACATGGCAAAATCTCTAAATAAAAAAGGCTTTACCATTATGAATAAAGCGCCATTCTTTAATGAATTTGTTGTTAAGCTTCCTCGTCCGGTAAAGGAAGTCAATGCCAAACTTCTTGAGGCAGGTATCATCGGTGGGTTTGATTTAGGAACGGATTACGGTTTAGAAAATCAAATGCTACTAGCAGTAACAGAGCAGAGGACAAAAGAAGAGATTGACCAATTTATCGAGGTATTGGAGGCAGTTGTAAATGGTTGAATATAATGACCTAATTTTTGAAATCAGTCGTCAAGGACGTGTTGGATCAAGCTTTCCGGAAAGTGACGTTGATACTGTTGATCTAAATGATAAACTTCCCAAGCATTTGATTCGTGACCTACCAGCAGAACTCCCGGAAGTATCAGAGTTGCAGCTTGTTCGTCATTACACAGCGCTTTCGAATAAAAACCATGGGATCGATAATGGCTTCTATCCACTTGGTTCTTGTACGATGAAGTACAATCCGAAAATTAATGAAGATGTAGCTCGTTTGGAAGGGTTTAGCCGCATTCATCCATACCAGCCAACAGAAACAGTACAAGGCGCACTAGAGGTCTTATATGAATTACAGGAAGAGTTAGCTGTCATCACAGGAATGGATGCAGTGACTTTACAGCCTTCAGCAGGAGCTCAAGGTGAATGGACAGGGTTAATGATGGTCAAAGCCTACCATAAGCAAAAAGGAGAGGTGAGAACGAAAGTCCTTGTTCCAGACTCCGCACACGGAACAAACCCTGCAAGTGCATCGGTTGCCGGTTTTGAAACGATAACGATTCCATCCAATGAGCATGGGTTAGTCGACTTAGAAGAATTAAAGAAGCATGTAAATGATAATACAGCAGCACTAATGCTAACAAATCCAAATACTCTCGGCCTGTTTGAAAAAGAAATCGTAGAAATCGCTAAGGTTGTTCACGAAGCAGGCGGCTTATTATACTATGATGGAGCTAATGCGAATGCCATCTTAGGGAAATCTACTCCGGGTCAAATGGGCTTTGACATCGTGCACTTAAATCTTCATAAAACATTTACTACACCTCATGGGGGCGGCGGCCCAGGTGCAGGTCCAGTCGGTGTGAAAGAGAAACTGATTCCGTTTTTACCAGTACCGCGTGTTGAGAAAGTGAATGAGGTATATGTGCTAGATTCTAACCAACCGCTATCTATCGGTCGAGTTAAAGGATATTATGGAAACTTCGGTATTCTATTACGTGCGTACACCTATATTCGCACAATGGGACCTGAGGGGTTACGTCAAGTGTCGGAAAGTGCAGTACTACATGCGAATTATCTTCGCAAAAAACTCGAGCCGTATTTTGAGGCACCGTATTCACAAATTTGTAAGCATGAATTTGTGTTATCTGGATCAAGACAGAAAAAACTTGGTGTAAGAACACTTGATATGGCCAAACGTCTGCTTGATTTTGGCTACCATCCACCTACCATCTACTTCCCGCTAAATGTGGAGGAATGTTTGATGATTGAACCGACAGAAACAGAGTCAAAAGAAACACTAGATGCTTTTGCGGATGTCATGATTCAAATTGCAAAAGAAGTGGAAGAAAATCCAGGTGTCGTATTAGACGCACCACATACTACGGTTATTGGCCGCTTGGATGAAGTACAGGCAGCTAGAACACCAATCTTACGTTATACAAAAGAAGAAGCAGTAAAAAGAGAAACCGTAATGTCTTAAACGAATGGGTAAACATGAACCACTGAGAATGAAGATATAGAGAAAATGAATTTTCTCACTATGTCATTCTTGGTGGTTTAAAATAAACCAAAAACTTCATGACTGTTCATAGGAGTGGAAGATATGTCTATTGATCATGTTCGCAAACCGGAATGGCTAAAAATAAAATTAAATACGAATGAACAATATACTGGCATAAAAAAAATGATGCGTGAAAAAAAGCTACATACGGTCTGTGAAGAAGCGAAATGCCCAAACATTCATGAATGCTGGGCGGAACGTAAAACCGCAACCTTTATGATTTTAGGAAGTGTATGCACGCGTGCCTGTCGATTCTGTGCGGTTCAAACAGGGCTGCCGACAGAGCTTGATTGGGAAGAACCAGAACGTGTTGCTGTATCAGTGGAGCAGATGGGCTTAAAGCATGTCGTGATTACAGCCGTTGCTCGTGATGATTTAAAGGATGGAGGAGCCGGGGTATTTGCTGAAACGGTACGGGCAGTAAGACGCCGCAATCCATTCTGCAGCATTGAAGTCCTCCCGTCCGATATGAAGGGTGAATATGACAACTTAAAAACATTAATGGATGCCAGGCCAGACATTTTAAATCACAATATTGAGACAGTGAAACGTTTAACACCAAGAATTCGTTCACGGGCAACTTACGAACGTTCCCTTGAGTTTTTGAGACGAGCAAAAGAAATGAATGCTACTATTCCAACAAAATCAAGTATTATGATTGGTCTAGGAGAAACAAAAGAAGAAATTATAGAAACGATGGACGATCTTCGTGCAAACAATGTAGATATTATGACAATCGGTCAATATTTGCAGCCAACCAAACATCATCTTAAAGTCCATAAATACTGGAGTCCACAAGAGTTTGAAGAACTAAAGAACATTGCCATGTCAAAAGGCTTTAGTCATTGCGAGGCCGGTCCGCTCGTTCGCTCCTCTTATCATGCTGACGAACAGGTCAATGCAGCAAAAGCGAATGCGTAATCAATTAAAATAGGGGGAGAGGAGTCCTATGATGATAAAAATGACAAAAGAAGCCATGAACAAGCTAAAGGAAATGGTAGTCAATGGAGACCAGACTCCCCGGATTGACGCCGAAGTCGCTGGCGGATGTGGTATGACTGTTAAGTTTTCCATTGTATTTGATGAACCACGACGAAACGATTTTATCATTGAGATGGATGGGATTCAGATTTTGCTGGATCGTTTTACAAAACGCTATATAAATGAAGAAACACAAATCGATTATAGCGCTGAACACGGTTTTCTAGTTGGAGAAAGCTTTGCCTCAAGTGCATGTGCAATTGAAATTGTTTAATAGGTACATTGTTGAGGTGTAATACGGATTGGAGTTTGAACTGTTTTATGATGATATTAAACCAAGTTTTCCTATAGATATGTTTACATATTTTTATTAAAGGAGACACGAAGATGACAAAAGAATATGATGTTGTTATTATCGGCGGTGGAACAGGCGGGTACGTTGCTGCCATTCGCGCTTCCCAATTAGGTTTAAAAGCGGCGGTTATTGAAAAAGGAAAAATCGGTGGAACATGCCTTCATGCTGGTTGTATCCCTAGTAAGGCTTTATTAAGAAGCGCAGAAGTGTACGCTCAAACAAAAAATGTAGATAAGTATGGTGTCATTGCCTCAGAAGTTGGACTTGATTTCTCAAAAGTACAGGCTCGGAAAGAAGAAATTACGGCTCAGCTATTTAAAGGTGTCCAACATTTAATGAAAAAAGGAAAGATCGATGTTTATGATGGTAAAGGTAGTATCTTGCAGTCAAAAGATGTTCTAGTGGAATTGAATAATCAAGAAGAGGAAATCATTTTAAGCCCCCGGAATATTTTGATTGCAACAGGCTCTCGTCCAAGAACACTCCATGGCCTAGAAGTAGATGAAAGCTATGTGATGACATCGGATGAAGCCTTGAAAATGGAGGAGCTTCCATATTCGATTATCATTGTTGGCGGCGGAGTGATTGGAATCGAATGGGCATCGATGCTCGTGGACTTCGGATTACAAGTTACAGTACTTGAATATGCCGATCGTATATTACCAACAGAAGATCAAGATGTATCAAAGGAAATCCAGCGTTTAATGAAGAAAAAAGGTGTGAAAATCGTCACTAGTGCAAAGGTGCTGCCTGAGACACTTGAAAAAGGTGAGGGTGTTTCGATTAAAGCGGAGCATAAAGGAAAAGAAACACCGTTTTCTGCTGATAAGCTTTTAGTTTCCGTAGGGCGATTACCAAATACGGAAGGCATTGGGCTTGAAAATACTACCATTGATCTAGATCGTGATTTTATTAAAACAAATGAGTTTTATCAAACGAATGAACCAAACATTTACGCTATAGGTGATGTGATTGGCGGCCTGCAGCTTGCCCATGTTGCCTCACATGAAGGGATCATCGCGATTGAACATATGGCAGGAGAAAACCCTGCACCACTTGATTCGACTCTTGTTTCAAAATGTGTATACAGCAGCCCAGAAGTAGCAAGTGTTGGGCTCACAGAAGGAGAAGCAAAGGGAAAAGGGTATCAAGTAAAAACTGGTAAATTTTCATTCCGTGCCATCGGAAAGGCATTGGTTTTTGGTGAATCAGATGGTTTTGTCAAACTGGTTGTTGAAGAAGGAACGAATAAGCTGTTAGGAGCTCATATGGTAGGTCCACATGTAACGGATATGATTACAGAAATAGGCCTCGCTCGTGTATTAAACGCAACCGCCATGGATATTGCTCATACGATCCATCCCCACCCGACATTGGCTGAAGCAATTGGTGAAGCTGCTCTTGCCGTAGATGGAAAGGCAATTCATGCATAAAATAACATCAATCATAATCCTAAGGATGGTGGAAGAGCAATGAACACAAAGGTAAAGCTGAACCGTGCAAAATTATTAATTTCTTGTCCGGAAAAGCCGGGGATTATCTCGACGGTAACGAATTTTTTATTAGAACACAAAGCGAATATTGTACATTTTGACCAACATACAACGGATCCACAAGCAGGAATATTCTTTATGCGGATCGAGTTTGATTTGGAAGAATTTGACTCTACATTTGAAAAACTTGAAAAAGATCTACATGTGATGGCGCGGGATTATGCTTTGGATTGGCAATTGAGCAGTAATGAAAGAAGAAAGCGAATGGCCATCTTTGTTTCCAAAGCGGACCACTGTCTCAGTGAGCTTATTTGGCGGTGGAAATCTAATGAAATTCCTGTGGATATCCCTATGGTGATCAGTAATCATACTGATTTAAAAGAATTGGTTGAGGGTTACGGGATCCCTTTTTATCATATCCCGCTGTCTCAAGAAACGAAAGGAGATGCCGAACAGAAAGCACTTGAACTATTGAAAGGGAAAGTAGATATTATTGTTTTGGCCAGGTATATGCAAATTCTTTCTCCTAATTTCATTTCGCAATATCCTAAACAAATCATTAACATCCATCACTCATTCTTACCGGCTTTTGTTGGGGCAAATCCTTATGTAAGAGCGTTTAACCGAGGGGTGAAGTTAATAGGAGCAACTGCCCATTATGTAACAAATGATCTTGATGAAGGACCAATTATTGAACAAGATGTACAGCGTATTAATCATCGCTATACAGTAGCGGATTTAAAGACAGCGGGACGTCATGTGGAAAAAAGAGTTCTCGCCGAAGCCGTTTCCTGGCATGTTGAAGATAAAGTACTTGTTCATGGTAATAAAACGATTGTATTTGCATGAGTGGATTTCATAAGGTGGTTGCCCCTGTTTAAATGATCATTTGGTATCGGAAGATAGGAGCCTAAAAATGGCTCAAAAGATAAGGAAGATGGGATATCGGGGGATTTTCGGAAACACATGTAAACGAAGATCCTAGGAGATGGTGCTAATGGCAGGAGATGAACATGTACTGGACTTTATTCATATCGTTTTAGCTATTCTTTGGATATTGATTTTTCTTCAAAATAAACGAAAGCGTACGTTAAACTACACACATATCATGCTGCTGCTTTTTGCCGTGGGTATATTACTTAATTCACTAGTGAAGTGGTCATAAAGGCTTACCTTTAATAGGTTAGGGCAGTTTCAAATTTGCAAATGAAAAAAAACGCTCAAATTGAGCGTTTTTTTAAATCATTCTATTAACGGAAGTCCGCTTTAAATTCGCCAGTAATTTTTTGGTGGCCGTTGTTTTCTTCAAACAATTGCTCTTGTTCTAAGTCGAAACGGTTCATAATTGGTAAATCGTTTACTGAGAAGAGGTAAGAGTCTTCTGATGCAGAGTGTTCATACCAAGCCCAGTTTGGAACAACGAAGTAATCGCCTTTTTTCCAATCGAAGCGAATGCCATTAATGACTGTGTGACCTGAACCTTTGTGTACTTGGTAAACAGTTGAGTGTGTATGGCGTAATGCCTTTGTTTGGAACCCATGTGGTAAATGCTGCATTCGAGTGCCAAGCGTCGGGTTCGCCGATTTACCTGTAGATGGGTTAATGTAATCTACTGCATATCCATGCTGTGGATTTGGATCGAATTCCATCAAGCCTTTAATTCCTTCTACCGTTCGATCCCATTTATAATTAGCAAGTGGAGCAACTGTGAATTTTTCATCACCAACAGGACGAACCATGCCGCCACGATAACGGATCTCTGAAAAGTTATCTGGAATATCTGGTTGTTGTAAACCATCTTCATAAGGTTCAAAGAAGGTACCACCGATTGCGTAAAGAGTAGGGATATCTAAAGCATCCATCCAATACATCGGCTCTGTACCTAAATGGGCGTGCCCATGCCATAAGCCCTTTGGAGTAATTAAAAAGTCGCCTTCTTCCATGAAAATACGCTGACCTTGTACGATCGTGTATGCACCTGATCCTTCAGAAATGAAGCGCAAGGCACTTTGTGAGTGACGGTGCGAGGGAGCTTGCTCACCAGGCAATAACATTTGAATAGCTGCATAAATCGTTTGAGTAGTAGATCCCCATCCCCAAGGTTCACGATAAGTTAAGCCAGGATTTTGGAAATAAATCGCACGACGTTCCCCACCGCGTTCTGGAGTGAAGATTTGAGCGGCTTCAGCCATTTTCTTTTTGAGTAATTCATCGCTCCAAAGATAAGCTTGTGCCTGAGGCTTTGGCGTTTTGTGCATAATTGCTGGAATTGCTTCCCAAAGAGGTCCTAAGTTGTATTGTTGAATATCTCTTGTGTAATCGGTTACAATTGAGCTTTTCATAAACTCCTGAACTTCTGGATTTACTTCAGCCATTTCACATTCTCCTTTATTATTCAAATTTATAGCGAAAAGGGGGGCAGCGTATGCTGCTAGACCCCTTGCAAATCCTAATTATACAGTGGCTAAGACATCTGTTGCCTTTACCTTATTTTCGAGCGCACCAAGTTGGTCGATCTCAATCCGAACGACGTCTCCATCTTTTAAGAATTGCGGAGGATTCATCGCAACTCCAACACCCCCAGGAGTTCCTGTTAAAACAACATCCCCTGGCTCTAATGTCATTAAATTGGATAAGAAAGCTACTAATTTTTGAACGGAGAATACTAGATTCGCAGTATTTGTTTTTTGACGTATTTCCCCATTTACTTTTAGAACAACATCTAAGCCAGATGGATTTTGTAACTCATCGGAAGTTACTAAATAGGGTCCCATCGGTGCACTACCTTCAACTGTTTTTCCTTGTAACCATTGAAGAGTGCGTCGTTGAATATCACGATAGGTGACGTCATTTGTAATGGTATAACCTGCTACATAGTCTAATGCATCTTCTTCGGAAACATTGCGTGCTTGTTTGCCAACAACAAAAGTAAACTCTGCTTCATAGTCAAGTTGGTCAGAAATTGGATAGTGTGGAATATCGTCCTCGGGTCCTAAAATGGTATTAGCGAATTTTGCAAAAATAACTGGGTGGGTTGGGAGTTCACGACCCATTTCTAAAATGTGCTCGCGGTAGTTGTGACCAACACAAATAATTTTGCCTGGCCGTTGAACAGGTGCTTCTACCTTAACATCCTCGAGATTGTAAATCACTTTTTTATCAAAGCTTTCAGGATTAGCTAAAATGAAATCGATTGCATTTTGCGCTAGTTGCAGTGATTCTTTACCACCTTGGTATAACTCGTCTGTATTTTCTGGCACATATGCTTTTGCGATGGCTTCGAAACGGTACTTTCCTTCTGCTTTTAACTGTGCTTGGTACGCATAGTTTAAATCGATTACTTGGTTGTCCACGATTGCCCCTGCACGAGTATGCCCAGCGACAGTAAAATTAATAAGTTTCATTGTTGTCCTCCTCGTTTTCACTAATTGTGAAACTAGTTCACTATTTATAAAAAATATTAATAGATTTTGATAAGATTGTCAATATTATTTGTTTTCAGAAAAAATAAAATCCTATTATCATTTCATATCTCCTCAAATATTCAGGATTACAAAGTAAAAAGCATAAACTTCTATAGAAGAACTTCATGCTAAAACGCAGATGGAAGAGTAGGTGATTATTCTATGAAACCATAATATTCTGAAATTCCCTTTGCGGTTTTGAGAACGTATTGTCCAATCGGATGGTCCGCTGATTTTGGTACTGTCTCAGTAATACCAACGATGGTAATGGCACCGAGCAGTTCATTGTTGAAATTTAATAAAGGGACACTAAAAGAAGAGACATGATTGATTAGCGGTTCAGTTTTTGATGCAAAAAACAACTCTCTTGTTTTTTCCTTTTCACCTTGATATTGCTGTAATTCACTTTCATTGAGCTGGGATAATTCTTCTTCTTCCCATTCTTTCATGAGGACATCATTTTCAAAAGCAGAAAAAACGACGCCGGTTGAGGAGGAGAGCGGCAAGTGTGTCCCCATTTGTGCTCCGATATTTATTCCATAATCTGCACTTAAAATATATGAAATGAGTGGACCTTTTATCGAAGGAACAGCCAGTAGTACTGTTAGGCTCGTGTGCTCGGTGATCTTTTTGAAATAGGGTATAACCACTTCAATTAAAGAAGTTTGACCTAAAGCAATATTTCCTAACTGTACTAATTTATGTCCAAGCGTATACGTGTTTGTATGAGGATTACGATTGATTAATCCAAATTGGCATAGTGTTGCCAAATATTTATATAAATTACCTTTTGTCATAGAAGTTCGGTTTTGAATATCAGTAAACTTTAGAGGCTCTTTATCCATTGCTAAGATTTCTAATATGTTTAACCCAATTTGTAATGACTGAACACCGGTTGTTTTCGTTTCAATTGTCATAATGATCCCCCTCTTTTCAGTTGATATTGGATAGTGTAGTAGATAAATTGATTAAAAGAAATTTCAGAATTTAAAAATTTTTGTATTGACGAAATAGTGAAAGATGATTTAAAGTTTACTTATCAAGAACATTGTTCACTATTTGTAGAAGATAATAACTTATTTGGGAGGAATTTTCAATGACTAATGTAAGCGATATTATTGTAGTAGGTGGAGGAATCGGTGGTTTAGCCGTAGCCCTATCAATCCAGGAATCTGGTAAATCAGTAGCAATTTTTGAGCAAGCACCTGAATTTGGAGAAGTAGGTGCAGGTATTCAGTTAGCACCAAACGCCTTAGAAGTGTTAGACCGTCTAGGAGTAAAGGAAGAAATTTTAAAGCATGCGGTAGTACCAAAACGTCTTGTTCTAAAAGATGTTTATACTGCAGAAGAGTTAGCAACTCTTGATTTAGGGGAAGGTTTCCAAAAAGAATTCGGCCAACCATATGTCGTATTGCATCGCTCTGACTTACACAGAGTTCTATATGAAGCATGTCAAAAACGCAGGAATATCAAATTCTTTACAAACCAAACCATTCAAACGGCAGAACAAAACGGTGATACTGTAACCATTGCCAACCAAAATGGTGAAACGTTTAGTGCAGAAGCAGTGATTGGTGCGGATGGGGTAAAATCAAAAATGCGTAAGCTACTGATTGATGATGAACCAGTAAACTCTGCTTATGTAGCTTACCGTGGAACGATTCCAATTGAAGAAGTGGCTAATAACTCAAACTTAGACTTAGATGATGTCATCATGTGGATTGGGCCAAACCTACACTTAGTACAATATCCAGTTCGTCGTGGTGAGCTTTACAACCAAGTAGTAGTATTTAAATCCTATGATGCTACTGTAGAAGACTGGGGAAATCCAGAAGAACTTACACGTCGTTTTGAAAATAGTCATCCAAAAGTTCAAAACGCTTTAACTTACATTAACCGTCAATTCCGTTGGCAAATGTTTGACCGTGAACCAATCGACAATTGGACAAAAGGCAACATTACGCTATTAGGGGATTCTGGTCATGCTATGCTTCAATATTTAGCTCAAGGCGGCGTTCAAGCATTTGAAGATGCGTTTGTCCTAGGTGCGAAATTAAAAGAACATAATACTTACGAAGAAGCATTTAAAGCATACCAAGAAATGCGAATTCCACGTTCTGCAATGGTACAAACAACAGCACGTAAATGGGGCGAAATCATTCACGCGGAGGATCCAACGACCATTTCACTTCGCAACTTTATTTTAGAACAACACAAACCAACTGATTACAAGATTGTTGATTTCTTATATGGCTATTTCAATAAAAATTACCAACGTGTCGATTGCTAATTTACAACTTTACGCAAATCAAAAATGCGTTAGAGCTAACTCTAGCGCATTTTTAATCTATTCTTATAATACTATTTAGCACGAAAGTGTTGAAAGTTCACAATAAGTGAATTGTAGGAGGGCTTATTACGATGTCGACAGCAGTACTGAATGAAAAATTGGAAACTTTTAAAAAGAGTATAGATGATATTGTAGCGGTAGTGAAAAATACGGAAGAGGCAACTCTTTATGTTAAACCTTCTGAAAATGAATGGTCCACCATGCAAATTGTTTCTCATATTTTAGAAGCGGTAGATTTTTGGGTAGCCGATTTGGAAGCATTGCTAGTTGTTCCAGGTGCAAAATGGGGACGGAATCATGAACATGTACGTCGTTTAGCTGCAGTAGATGAAAACATTGTATCTCGTATTAAGAAAGAGTATGCCATAACTAAACTACTAAACTTAGTACCGAAGGTTGAGGCAGCACTTGCTAGAGTTAAAGAAGAGGATCTAGTAAAAACAGCTCCAAGTTATAATCCAAACTTTGACGGAAAACCGTTATCATTCTTAGTCGACCATTTAATCGTTCAGCACGTAACAGGTCATTACGGGCAAATGGTACGTCATTTAGAAAAAGTTCGATAAACAAATCCATATAATAACTTCCTTTAAAGCTCCTAATTTTGCTGGAGCTTTATTTTTGTATGATTACCAAACAATGATTGGACTTAAACAGCAGGAAGTGGAAAAAAATTCCGAGTCTGCATGGAAGTATATTAAGAATTCGAAAAATCCCTTACTCATCTCATCTCAGATTATGAATCCTTACATTTTAGCAAAGAAAAATAAAAGAAAGAGAATACAAAATTTAACAACTTGTTCATAAATTGGTAATATCTTCTGGACATCCTATCATCTGTAATACCCAAACCATTTTAGGAGGATATCACATGATGAGAAAGATGAAGAGGACCTGTATTTGTGTAATGGTTTTATTGTTTGGATTTCTAGGTTCAGTGCAGGTTTTTGCAACAGAGGATAACGCACATGTAAAGGCAACAGAAGCCCATGGTCGAGCTCATTTTAAACACGATCCTGAGGTTATTAAAAAGCAGGTCGAATCGCTAGGGATTGACACCAAAGGGAAGGACATAGATTCATTGGAGAAAGAAGTCCGAGATACAGTAATCAAAAATGAAGCGAAAGAGTTGGGTATTTCGATTGAAGGCAAAGAACTATATGATTTAGCCAATGAAGTTCGTGAAACCCACATAAAAAAAGTGGCCAAGGATTTAGGAATATCGACTAATGGCAAAGAATTAAAGGATTTAGTCCATGAAATTCGTGAGACTCAGATTAAAAAAGACGCTAAAGAACTAGGCATTTCTATTGAAAATAAAAATCTTCGTAAAGTAGCCCATGAAGTCCGAGAAAAACGAATTTTCCAAGCCGCAAAAAAATTGGGGATAGAAACAAAAAATAAATCCGCGAATGAACTTTTTAAGGAAATCATGACGAATCACGCAGATAAGGTTAAGGAGTTAAATCTTTTTCCAACTAAAGAAGGTAAGATATTTTTCTTTGACCGGTCAAAAGAAAATTAGTTCTGGTTGGAGAGACTTAATACTTGGGATTCCCTTTTAATAAAAAATCAGGCAACTTCCAATTCTCTGGATGGTGCCTGATTTTTTAAATACACTGCATATGAAAAAGCTCAATTTAAAAATAGTTTAATGATAAAGTACTGAATCAAACTTAAAAACGCTAAAAAGGAAAAATTATAGAGACTAAATTTAATTAAATATTTTTTACTCTCGGTTGGATTTGCCTGAATGAATAGTTTGTAAGAAATCACACTGGCTAATGAAGCAACAATGGTCCCAAGTCCGCCAATATTAACTCCCAATAATAAAGGTTTCCAATCTGTTGTGAATTCTGCCAGGAGGATAGAAGCAGGGACGTTACTAATAAATTGGCTTAAAAATATCGAACTAAAATAGACGGAAGTAGGGTCTTTCAGACTGGCACTGGCAACGGCTTGTAATGTATTTGAATTGGATACATTTCCAATAAAGATAAAAAAACAGATAAATGTTAAGAGTAACAGATAATCAATTTTGATCAATAATTTTACATTCAAACCGACAACGGTCATTAATGTAACTACTAAGGCAACTTGGTAACTGACGACACCAAAAATAGAAGCAATGATTATAGCCAGTACTAATCCCCAGACAGTTGGTTTTTTCCAATCGTCTATCGGAAGTGGAGTCAGGACTACTTTCAATTCTCTTTTATGAAGTCTATTAATAAGTAAATAGAGAGAACTAATCCCAAGGACAGCCAGGAATAGGACGGTCATAAAAAAGGGCATAGGCTTGATCCCATAATAAGAATAAATGAACAAATTTTGCGGATTTCCCATGGGAGTTAGACTACTTCCAATATTGGCCGCAATGGTTTGAAGAATAATGGTCTCCATCATGGGCATTTTGGTCTTCCTACTGACAACTAGGGTCAATGGTACCAAAGTAAGAAGCGCAATATCGTTCGTAACAAACATGGAGCTAAAAAAACATAACAAAATCAGTATGGCAGAAACGGATCTGCTATTATTGCAATTATTTATAATGACAATAGCGAATTTTTCTAGCAATTTAAGTTCTTCCAAAGCCTTAATGGTAAGCATAAGGCTAAATAAACTGACCAATACTTGAAAATTTATATACTCCAGTTTGATAGGATGAATAAAACAACTTGTCGCTGCTAATATAAGTGAGACGGTAAAGACCATGTCTTTTTTTAGAAAACTAAAATTCAGTTTGATTCTTTTGTTTTCTTGTATTAGTACAGATTCTTTCACAACACACCACCGGTAGTAGATAGAATATAACAACTATATGATTCTAACATGTACATTTATGGTTGGAAACCTATCGATGATAATACCTAAAATTAGTAATGATTTATAACAAAAATATGTTGGTATTGTCTAAAATGTAAATGGTTCTAAATTCTATTTGATAATACATATTGTTTAAATACATGGAGGTGGTCATGTGGAAACGATTCAAAATATGTTTGAGCATTTACATTGGTCTAATCAACGAATTCTTGAAACCTTGAAAAATATGGAAGGAGAGAACAAACAAGTTAAGAATCTATTCTCACATCTGCTTTTGGCAGAACATGTGTGGTTTACTAGGCTAAAAGGATCGGACAGTTCCAAGTTACCTATTTGGGCAGAGGTCAGTTTAGAAGCCAGTGCAGAACTTGTTAATCAAAATCTGCAAAACTTTAAAGAATTTCTTTCTGGTTTATCCAATTCTGATCTCGAACAGATCGTTTTATACAGAAATAGTAAAGGCAAAGAGTTTCAAAATTCGGTAAGGGATATATTGACCCATGTTGCATTACATGGTCAATATCACCGAGGACAGATCAATCTACTTCTGAGAGCTAATGAAAGCGAACCTGTTAATATAGACTTTGTTACATTTAGGAGATAGAAGAGGGTAATAAATGGTGAACGCCAGAATGCCAAAAAAAGTTCCTGGTACCAGGAACTTTTTTTTGGTGTTTACCTTTTTCACCAACCCAACTAACTTTGCTTTGCTTTCATGTAAACCTCTTCGTAGGGTTGGATTACAACAAAGCCTTCACCTTCGAACCTCATTTGAATGGACTCACCGCTGCCTCTTCCAAGAAAAGTCTTTAAACTGATATCTGTTTGAAATTCAGGCTGAAGATTTCCTGACCAGGCTACAGTTGCGTTTGGATCCGTTATCATAGGGTTGCCAGGCGACACCCTTAAGGTGAGTGGTTCGTAATGCGCAGTAAAAGCAATCATTCCGGTTCCTTCACAACGAACATTAAATAACCCGCCTGCCATCATTCCGGCAATTTTCTTCATTAATTTAATTTCCGATTTAATACTTGGTTCAAAAGCAAGTAGATCATTCCCATTAATATAGATGGATTCGTTTTGTAAATTCAGGATGATGATCTTCTTGCCGCTATCCGCGAGATATAACTTGCCTTTTCCGTTCGCTTTCATTAAGGAAGCGCCTTCTCCTGTAAATGCTTTTTTGAACGCGGTTCCTAGACCGTGTTCTAATATTCCTTCACGTACAAATTTTATTTCTCCATGATAGGCAACCATTGAGCCAGCTTTGGCCCAAACTTGACCGTCTAAATTTACCTCCAAAAGCCGGGGAGTCTCTAATTCAAAAAAACCTTCGCCTTTATCCTTCTGCTCCGATTGTTTGATAAATTCTTCAATTGAGTATCTGTTCAATGCACCCACATCCTTTCCTCCCTTTATCTACGAGTTCCAATCATTTTTGTTTCAAATTATTGGGAGGAAAAGAAAAATTTATCCTTTCAAAAGGTGGTGTAATAATAATAATGCACAAGGTAATCAAATTTCTCCACAGGAATTTCAAATTGAGGGGTAGACAATTACGAAAATGAATAAGACATTGAAGTGAACTGAATAATAATGATATTCAGGCAGAAAAAGTGCTATTATTACCGGCTGGGATCCAATTCTTTCTCCTGATGCAGGAAAATCTTTAATTTAGGTTTTTAAAGATACCTAAGACAAATATCGCAAAGGAGTAATGATATTGAATAGTGAAAATCAGTATGTTGCAGCTACGCTTTCACCTAATTTAATCAATGAAATTCAATCACTAGAAGAAAAAATAAGTGAGCAAGCTCATAAAAAAGTAGTGGTTATCGCGTACGAAAATGATGAAAATTAATTAATTAGTGATTTTCAGGGGAAATAGGTCGCATATTTCTTTTTTTGCAAGGCTTGAATCAAATATTCGTATTAATAAGCTAAAACCTTCATAAATTTGAAGGTTTTTCTTTATCGTAACATCTAAACTAACATTAATAATAATAATCGCAATTTATGAATGAAAAGATAATTTGATTTCAAAAGTTTGGGTTTATTCGGGAATAAATACAATGATAAACTAGGACTTCCATTTTAGAAGGTCCTAGTTTAATTAAGGTTATCACTTCAAATACAATTTAGTTGGATATGCTCCACTAAAACAGGCGATACAGCGACTGCTTGTTTCTGCAAGATCTACATCTACCGCCTCTAATAACCCTTCCGTACTTAAGAAGGCTAATGAATCTGCTCCAATCACATTTCCCATTGCTCGTTCATGTTCATGTTTGTTAGCAAAAAGTTCTTCTTTGGTCGGCATATCCACTCCATAAAAACAAGGATTTCTTACCATAGGGGAACTAATTCGAACATGGACCTCCTTGGCACCTGCCTGACGAATCAATTCAACAATTCGCTTGCTTGTCGTTCCGCGAACAATCGAATCATCAACAAGCACGACCCGCTTATCCTCGAGAATTTCACGGACAGCACTTAATTTTAGACGAACGGCCAAGTCCCGCAATTCTTGGGTTGGTTCAATAAATGAACGACCGGCATAGGGGTTTTTGATGATTCCCATTTCATATGGAATTCCTGATTGTTGGGCATAACCCATTGCTGCAGGGACACTCGATTCTGGAACGGCAACGACAACATCAGCTGGTGTCGGATGTTCTTTTGCTAAAATTTGGCCTAATTCTTTCCGTATGGCTAAGACACTTCTTCCATGAATCACACTATCTGGACGAGCAAAATAAACAAATTCAAAGGAGCAAAGGGAAACGTCACCTTTTGCAGCAAATCTTCCTGTTTTTATTCCCTTCTCGTTAACAAGAAGCCATTCGCCCGGTTCAACATCCCTCCAGAACTTAGCATCTACCGCATTTAGTCCACATGTTTCTGATGACGCGATAATGGATTCACCGATTTTTCCAAGGCTAAGGGGACGTAACCCATGACGATCTAGGGCAATCAGCATTTCTTTATCGGTCATGATCAGCAAAGCAAAGGAACCGTCAATCCGCTTCAGGACATCAGGTCCAGCTTCATTAAAATATTTTTTACTGGAACGGGCTATTAGGTGAGCAATAATTTCCGTATCAGTTGTTGTCTGAAAGATGGCACCCTGTTGCTGGAGAACCTTCCGTTCGATATTGGCATTCACTAGGTTCCCGTTATGGGCAACGGCCAAATCGCCCTCACTGTACTTAAAAACAAGAGGTTGTGCGTTTTGTAGTAAACTTGCACCAGAAGTAGAATATCGTACATGACCGATGGTCATATTTCCGCTTAGTCCATCAAGGATCTCACGTGAAAATACTTGGGTAACTAATCCCATTCCCCTGTGATACCTGAATGATTTTCCATCACTAGCCACAATTCCTGCACTCTCCTGGCCACGGTGTTGAAGGGCATGTAGTCCATAATATGTTAAATCGGCCGCTTGGGGGTGATTAAAAACTCCAAATACACCGCATTTTTCCTGCATTTCTGAATCCATTTTAGTATTCCTCCCCTTTATGTCATTTCATTATTTTTGGCGAAAGCAGAATTTTTATCCTTATCTCTCATGTCTAGATGATTTGTATTGGTTTTATAAACAATAAAAGTTTTTTTTGATTAAAAAAAGTAAAGGAGTGTGTTTCAGGAAAACCTAAAATTATGAAAAATTTATATAAGGTCAGGGAGGAGAAATACTTTGACATTAATTAAACCCAGCTCAACCATTGGTATCTTAGGGGGAGGCCAGCTTGGAAGAATGATTTCAATTGCTGGTAGAAATATGGGATATCGTTTCATTACTTTGGATCCGACACCTAACTCACCATGTGGACAGGTTGCAGATCTTCAAATCACAGCTCCCTATTTTGAGCTTAAAGCAGTTAAAGAACTAGCAGATTCCTCAGATGTTATTACTTATGAATTTGAAAATGTAGATTCTACTATAACCTCCATGTTAGAAACTACATCCTTTGTACCTCAAGGAAGCGAGCTGCTCAAAATAACCCAAAATCGTATTCGGGAAAAATCCACGTTAAAGTCCATCAATGTGCCAGTAGCTCCTTTCTTGGTCATACAATCGGAGAATGACATTGAAACGGCTATCGATTGTTTGGGATTGCCTTTCATAATGAAAACAGCTACAGGGGGATACGACGGGAAAGGGCAATGGGTAATAAAAAAAAGGGATGAAATTCCAATTGCAAAGGAGGCTTGGAATAAGGCAGGGATGGACATGATCATCGAACAATTTATCCCGTTTAGTAAAGAATTATCAGTGATTGTTGCCCGAAATATTAAAGGTCAAACAAAAACTTTCCCAGTAGCTGAAAATGTCCATATTAATAATATCCTGCATCAGTCTTTCGTTCCTGCTAGAATCACCGATGAGCAAAGGATTCAAGCGGAAACTACAGCATTGAAAATAGCAGACTCCTTACAAGTAGTTGGATTAATTGCGATAGAGATGTTCCTTACGAATGATGGTGAAATTATCGTGAACGAGTTAGCACCAAGACCCCATAATTCCGGGCATTATTCAATGGACGCATGTATTACTTCTCAATTTGAGCAACATATTCGGGCAATATGTGGACTGCCCTTAGGAGATACTACTCTTTTAACTCCGATTATAATGGTTAATATTTTAGGTCAGCATCTAAGGCAAGTGCTAGATAAAATAGAACAGCTTCCTCCAACAGCCAAACTACATTTATACGGCAAAAAGGAAAGCGTAGAAAATCGGAAAATGGGTCACATTAATTTTTTAGGTTCAACTCTCGAGCGAATAGACGAGCAAATTAAGGATCTTGGAATTTGGTCATAAGGATACGCGGCTATTTTAGTTGTCCGGCTAAAAACATAACCAAACAGTGAAAAGAGTGAAAAATAATGGAAAAATTAGAACAGCTTTATGAAGGTAAAGCGAAAAAAGTGTTTAAAACATCAGAACCAGGAAAGTATTGGATTGAATATAAAGATGATGCCACTGCCTTCAATGGCGAGAAAAAAGGTCAAATAGCAGGAAAAGGAACTCTAAATAATGAGATTAGTGCCATTTTCCTAAGTTTATTAAAAGAAAAAGGCGTGGATAATCATTTTATTAAAAAGATTTCATCAACAGAGCAGATTGTTCAGCAAGTAGAGATTATCCCGATTGAGGTTGTCGTTCGAAATATAGCGGCGGGCTCACTTGCAAAAAGGCTGGGATGGAAGGAAGGGAAGGAACTCCCAGAAACAATTGTAGAATTCTACTATAAAAATGATGAGCTAGGGGACCCTTTGATTAACAATGATCATATTGCCATTCTTGGGCTGGCTAAAGAGTCTGAAGTAGCAGCCATTCGAAAGGAAGCATTAAAAATCAATGAAATTATGAACGAATATCTGTTAAACAAAGATATTATCTTAGTGGATTTTAAAGTAGAGTTCGGAAAAACCCCAGCAGGAACTATTATCTTAGCAGACGAAATCTCTCCGGATACGTGTCGATTTTGGGATGCCCATACAAAGGAAAAGTTAGATAAAGATCGGTTTAGGCGGGATTTAGGGAACGTTGAGGAAGCCTATCAAGAAATATTAAGGAGAATTGGGGGTAGTGTCAATGTTTAAAGCAACGGTATATGTAACCTTAAGAGAAAGTGTATTAGATCCACAAGGGAATGCCGTACATGAGTCACTGCATTCACTAGGATATGATGAGGTTGGAGATGTACGAATAGGAAAATACATGGAGCTTGAAATTAATAGCGATGATCAAAAGGCGGCAGCAGAACGAGTAAAGGATATGTGTGAGAAGCTGTTAGCCAATACGGTGATTGAAGACTTTCGGTTTGAACTTACTAAGCAGGAAGGATAGGAGGGGAATAAGTTGAACTTTGCTGTACTGGTTTTTCCTGGCTCAAATTGCGATGTGGATATGTATAAGGCTGTTTTAGATACGATTGAACAGTCGGTCGAATATGTATGGCATCTAGAAACGGACCTATCAAAATATGATGCGATTCTTGTTCCAGGGGGATTTTCCTATGGAGATTACTTGCGGCCAGGGGCTGTTGCGAGCTTGTCTCCTGTCATGGAGCAGGTGAAAATTGCGGCTGAAGAAGGGAAATTGATTCTTGGTGTCTGTAATGGATTTCAAATACTAACTGAAGCTAATCTTTTGCCAGGTGCTTTAAGAAGAAATCAGCGGTTAAAATTTCATTGTGACACTATTGATTTAAAAGTAGAAAACAATCAAACTCCGTTCACATTAGACTATCAAGAAGGTGAAACGATACGTATTCCCATTGCCCATGGCGACGGAAATTATTATTGTGATCAAGAGACATTGGATCAATTAGAAAAAAACAATCAAATCGTATTCAGATATAAAGGGACGAATCCAAATGGGTCGATTTCTGAGATTGCAGGGGTGATCAATGAGAGAGGAAATGTATTAGGTTTAATGCCCCACCCGGAACGTGCGGTTCATAAATGGCTGGGAACAGATGACGGAAAACGTATGTTTTCATCTATTTTAAGTTACTGGAGGAAACAACATGGTACAGTTTAAAGAACCAAATCCTGAGCAAATCGCCCAGCAGAAGGTCTATCGGGAAATGGGATTAACCGATGAAGAATTTGATAAAGTAATCGAAATCCTTGGGCGGAAACCAAATTATACGGAAACGGGCATATTTAGTGTCATGTGGTCCGAACATTGCAGCTATAAAAATTCGAAGGTAGTGCTAAAACGTTTTCCGACTTCCGGTCCGCATGTCTTGCAAGGCCCTGGAGAAGGAGCAGGTATCGTTGATATCGGTGATAATCAAGCAGTCGTGTTTAAAATTGAAAGCCATAATCATCCTTCGGCGATTGAGCCCTATCAAGGTGCTGCAACGGGGGTTGGCGGTATCATTCGGGATGTTTTTTCTATGGGGGCTCGCCCAATCGCTTTATTGAACTCGCTTCGTTTTGGCGAACTTGATAACCCAAAAACCAAATATATCTTTGAAAATGTGGTTGCGGGTATTGCCGGATATGGTAACTGTATGGGCATACCGACGGTTGGCGGAGAGATCTACTTTGATGATTGCTATGAAGGCAATCCCCTTGTTAATGCCATGTGTGTGGGTTTAATCAGCCATGATGAAATTCAAAAAGGCGTGGCTAAAGGGATTGATAACCCTGTAATTTATGTTGGAGCTGCTACCGGAAGAGACGGCATTCATGGAGCTACATTCGCTTCAGAAGAGTTGAGTGAAAATTCCGAAGCGAAACGTCCAGCCGTCCAAGTGGGAGATCCTTTTATGGAAAAATTGCTGCTGGAAGCCACTCTTGAATTAATCGCCTCTGGTCATGTGGTCGGGATACAAGATATGGGGGCAGCAGGTTTAACCAGCTCAAGCTCTGAAATGGCCAGTAAAGCGGGAAATGGCGTTGAATTGGATCTTGATCTCGTTCCACAGCGAGAAAGAGGAATGAATGCCTACGAAATGATGCTTTCCGAATCACAAGAAAGAATGCTGGTTGTTGTGAAAAAAGGAAAGGAAGGGGAAGTAAAAAAGATATTTGATAAATGGGGGCTCCACTCCGCTGTGATCGGCAGGGTGACTGATGATAACCAACTCCGTTTACTTCACAAGGGAGAAATAGTTGCGGAAATCCCCGCTGACAAGCTGGCAGAAGATGCCCCAGTGTATTGTAAGCCATCTAAAGAGGCGCCCTATTACGAACAATATTCATCCTTAGACACAGCTGCAGCTATTGAAGAGCCAAAGGATTATCATTCAGTTCTGCAACAGCTGCTAGCATCGCCGACGATTGCCAGCAAAGAGTGGGTATATCAACAGTATGACTATATGGTTAGAACAAATACGGCAGTCATACCTGGATCGGATGCGGCTGTAGTTGCTATCCGTGGAACACGAAAAGCACTGGCGATGACAACGGATTGCAACGGAAGGTATGTATATCTTGATCCGTTTGTTGGAGGAGCTATTGCGGTAGCGGAAGCGGCCCGTAATGTCGTTTGTTCCGGTGCAGAGCCTTTAGCTATTACTGATAACTTGAACTTTGGAAGTCCAGAAAAGCCGGAAATCTTCTGGCAGTTTGAAAAGGCAGCGGATGGAATTAGTGAAGCGTGCCGTCAACTCAATACTCCGGTTATTGGCGGAAACGTCAGCCTATATAACGAAACAAAAGGAGAAGCTATTTTTCCAACACCAACCATTGGCATGGTCGGGCTAATTAAAGATATCGACCATATTACTACTCAAGAATTTAAAAAAGACGGAGATATAATCTTTTTAATTGGGGAAACAAAAGCAGAAATAGGCGGGTCGGAATACCAAAAAATTATGACAGGCAAGATCGAAGGGCGCCCGCCGCAGTTAAACCTTGATTTGGAAAAAAAGATTCAAACCTTTACCCTTAATATGATTCAAGAAGGATTAGTCCAATCAGCTCATGATACGGCAGAAGGCGGTTTAGCAGTAGCAATAGCTGAAAGCTGTATTGGTGGGAAGTTGGGAGCAGAAATCAAGTTAACCGATGAACTGCGAACGGACTTAAGCCTCTTTAGTGAAACTCAATCTCGAATCATTCTTTCCGTTTCTCCGGAACATGCGGAGAGGATAAAGGAAATGGCGCAACAGCAGGAGGTGCCTATAAAAGAAATCGGTAGGGTGAAAGGTCAGGAACTATCAATTACACATAATGGAAAGACCGTTATTTCTCAACCGATTACTACATTAAAAGAAGCCTGGAAGAATGCAATTCCTAACATAATGCGTTCGGGATTATTAAAAAAGCTCAATATGCAGGAAATCTCTGCAAGTTTACCGTAAAGGAGAGAAACGAATGAGTGATGCGTACCGCCAAGCTGGGGTCAATATCGATGCGGGAAATGAAGCCGTTGAACGAATGAAAAAACATGTAAAAAAAACCTTCCGTCCAGAGGTTTTAACGGGATTAGGAGGGTTTGGGGCTCTATTTAAACCAGATTTAACGAAGATGGAAGAACCTGTTTTTGTTTCTGGTACGGATGGAGTAGGGACCAAATTGAAAATTGCTTTTGCCATGAACAAGCATGATACGATTGGAATCGATGCGGTTGCCATGTGTGTGAATGACGTTATCGTCCAAGGGGCCGAGCCGCTTTTTTTTCTAGATTATTTAGCCTGTGGTAAGATCATCCCGGAAAAAATTGAAGCCATAGTTAAAGGGATTGCAGATGGTTGTGTGCAGGCGGGGTGTTCACTAATTGGCGGGGAAACTGCCGAGATGCCGGGAATGTATCAGGACGAGGAATATGATATTGCAGGCTTTACCGTTGGTATGGTAGATCAAAAACATGTCATTGATGGTTCGCAAGTAAAAGAAGGTCAAGTTCTAATTGGTTTAGCTTCAAGTGGAGTACATAGCAATGGTTTTTCACTTGTCCGAAAAGTTCTATTGGAGGATGCTAAGTTCTCATTAGGTGACTATGTGGATGAATTGGGGGCTGAACTGGGAAGTGTATTGCTTGAACCAACCAAAATTTATGTAAAATCCATCCTTTCAACTGTAAGAAAATATACTGTCTATGGTCTTGTTCATGTAACGGGAGGAGGTTTTTATGATAATATTCCACGAATTCTTCCAAAAGGCTTTCAAGCCGAAATTAAGGAGGGATCTTGGAAAGTCCCAGGAATTTTTTCCTTTATCCAAAAATCAGGCGATATTTCAGATTATGATATGTTCCGAACCTTTAATATGGGAATCGGAATGATATTAGTTGTAGATTCTGCAGAAACCACGGCAATTATCGAGCACCTGCAAACGTTGGGTGAGGATGCCTACGTAATTGGTACAGTGCAAAAAGGTACTGAAGACGTCGTATTCAAGAAGGAGTAAATATGAAGATTGCAGTTTTTGCTTCTGGTACGGGTTCTAATTTTGCGGCGATTATAGAATCCATTCATTCGAAAAAAATCAAAAACGTTGAAGTGGTTTTACTGGTCAGTGACCGTCCTGAAGCCCTTGCAGTCCAGAAAGCAAGGGATGAACGGATTCCGGTGTTTACTTTTATGGCCAAGGACTATCCAAACAAACAGGCTTATGAAGAAGAGATCCTTAAAAAGTTAACACAACTGGACGTTGATTTTATCGTACTGGCCGGATATATGCGACTGCTAGGTCATGTCTTACTCCAGGCTTACGATCGGAAAATAATCAATGTCCACCCGTCCTTATTGCCAGCATTCGCAGGAAAAGATGCCATTGGTCAAGCACTGGATTATGGGGTAAAGGTGACCGGTGTCACGGTCCATTATGTCGACGAAGGAATGGATACAGGGCCTATTATCGCCCAGCTAACAGTCACAATCGATTCGGATGAGACAAGAGAAACATTAATCAAAAAGATTCAGGAGCAAGAGCACACATTATTTCCGGAAGTGATCCAGAGCCTGGCGAATAAGGAGGTTGTAAAATGAGAAGGGCCCTGAAAAGTGTTTCAGATAAAACGGGAATCTTGGAATTTGCACAGGAATTACAAGCACTCGGAGTGGAAATTATCTCAACTGGCGGTACGGCAAAGCTGCTTGCTGAAAAAGGTGTAAAGGTAACTGGAATATCTGAGGTTACTGGTTTTCCAGAAATATTAGATGGTCGTGTAAAAACACTTCATCCCAATATTCATAGTGGCCTTTTAGCCATATGAGATAAGGCAGAACATCGTAAGCAAATTGAAGAGCTGGGCATTCAGCCGATAGATTTGGTGGTGGTGAATTTATATCCCTTTAGAGAAACGATTGCGAAACCCAATGTTACCTATGAAGATGCAATCGAAAACATTGATATCGGCGGTCCGACTATGCTGCGTTCAGCAGCTAAAAATCATGCTTTTGTTACCGTTGTTGTGGATGCTCAGGATTATCCAATCATTCTGACTGAAATGAAAAATGGGGATGTGAACATAGATACAAAAAGAAGGTTAGCGGCGAAAGTGTTTCGTCATACTGCGGCCTAAGATTCCTAAATTTCCAATTATTTAACGAATCAAGTGGGAGAAGAGTGGCCGGAGCAATATACCGTTACATTCGAGAAAGCACAAGACCTGCGATACGGAGAGAACCCTCATCAAAAAGCGGCATACTACCGAAAACCATTAACAAAATCAGGAACTCTATCAACAGCTGAACAATTACACGGAAAAGAATTATCTTACAATAATATCAATGATGATGATGCGGCTTTAAAATTAGTAAAAGAATTTGTTCAACCAGCAGTCGTAGCGGTAAAACATACCAATCCATGCGGAGTAGGTATCGGAAAGACAATCCTTGAGGCGTATCAAAAGGCTTATGAATCCGATCCTGTATCGATTTTTGGCGGAATCATTGCCGCAAATCGTAAAATTGATAGGCCAACAGCTGAAAGGATGAAAGAAATATTTCTTGAAATCATTATGGCGCCTGATTTTGATGAAGAGGCATTGGAAGTGTTGAAGGAGAAGAAAAACCTCCGCTTGCTTCGAGTCGCCGAGTTAAAAATGGACTCGCAACCAGAACGGCAGCTTTCCTCTGTTTCTGGAGGAGTACTAGTTCAGGAAGAAGATGTAAAGCAAATTAGTTCGAAGGATCTTCATGTAGTTACCGAAAGAAAGCCTACGGAAGAAGAGGTGGAACAGCTTCTTTTTGCCTGGAAAGTGGTGAAACATGTGAAGTCCAATGCAATTGTGCTGACAAAGGATTTTCAAACAATTGGCGTTGGTGCTGGTCAAATGAATCGGGTAGGTTCAGCGAAAATAGCCATCGAGCAAGGGGAGATAAAGCAATTGGTTCCTTCCTTGCTTCCGATGCATTTTTTCCGATGTCAGACACGGTCGAAGAAGCTGCTAAGTCAGGTATTACCGCCATCATTCAACCAGGTGGATCGATTCGGGATGAAGAATCGATTGAAGCAGCAAATAAGCATGGAATCGCCATGGTGTTTACGGGCATAAGACATTTTAAACACTAGGAGGTAAGACTAAATGAAGGTGTTAGTCGTAGGGGGAGGCGGACGTGAACATGCAATTGTTTGGAAACTGTCGCAAAGTCCTAAAATTAAAAAAATGTATTGTGCTCCTGGCAATCCTGGAATTGCAGAATTAGCAGAATGCGTTTCGATAGCTGTTTCAGAAATTGAGAAATTGGCGGATTTTGCCAAAAAGGAACAAATAGACCTTACTTTTGTTGGACCAGAAGAGCCTCTCTCATTGGGTATTGTTAATTATTTTAAAGAGCAGGGATTACCAGTATATGGCCCTTCAAAGGAAGCGGCAATGATAGAGGGAAGTAAGGAGTTCGCTAAAGAATTAATGATGAAGTATGAGATTCCGACAGCTAAATATGCTTCTTTTTCAAACTACGAGGAGGCACTTACCTATGTTCGCAGTGAAGGAGCACCAATCGTTATCAAAGCGGATGGCTTAGCTGCAGGAAAAGGCGTGGTTGTAGCAAAAAAACTGGAGGAAGCTGAGAAAGCGCTTAAAAGTATGCTAAAGGAAGTTACGTTTGGTTCGGCAGGTGCGAGGGTGGTAGTGGAGGAATATCTTGAGGGAGAAGAAATGACCCTGCTTGCTTTTGTGAATGGGACGGTTGTGAAGCCAATGGTTCCAGCTCAAGATCATAAGCCAGTGTATGATGATGACAAAGGACCAAACACTGGTGGAATGGGAACGTACGCTCCTTTACCGCATATTAATTCATCAATGGTTGAGCGGGTAATCGAAGATATTGTCCAACCAACTGCAAAAGCGATGGCAGCGGAAGGTTGTCCTTTTGAAGGGATTCTTTATACGGGTTTGATGCTGACAAAAGAGGGTCCAAAGGTCATTGAATACAATGCACGCTTTGGCGATCCGGAAACACAAGTAGTTCTTCCACTGCTCGAAACAGATTTACTTGATATCTTGCTGGCAAGTCTCACTGGAGAATTAGAAAATGTAGAGGTGAAATGGAAAGAAAAGTCCGCTGTTTGCGTCATTATGTCTTCTGCTGGCTATCCGGGCCCATACGAAAAGGGCCAAGTAATTAACGGATTGGACCAAATAGCTTATCCGACAATCGTCTTCCATGCCGGTACAACGCAAGAGAAAGGCGCGATTGTAACTAATGGCGGACGAGTTCTAGGAATTACTGCGATTGGAGAAAATCTAGGACAAGCAAGGGAATTAGCTTACCAATCAGTAGAAAAAGTATCTTTTACAGGTGCTCATTACCGAACAGATATAGGATCTAAGGCATTCCGTTAACTATTATTAGCAGCTTCATAAGCGGGCCCTTATGAAGGACAAATCTATTGTTCCTTCGGCGACTTTTGTCCTTCATGGCTCTTATGAAGGACAAATCTAATGTTGCTGTGACGACTTTTGTCCTTCATGGCCTCTATGAAGGACAAATCTAATGTTCCTTCGGCGATTTTTGTCCTTCATGGCCTCTATGAAGGACAAATCTATTGTTCCCTCGGCGACTTTTATCCTTCATGGCCTCTATGAAGGACAAATCTAATGTTGCTGCGACAACTTTTGACCTTCATACGGCTTATGATTGATAAATCTCTTGATCCTGTGACCACATAAAAAGGGAGATGGGTATAATGTCCACCCCACATAAACAAATGAACATAAGTGTCTTTTTACGGTGCCTGACACCGAAAATGACACCGAAAATGACACTGAAAATAACACTGAAAATAAAACCGAAAATCCAATCTATTGAAACTGCTCTAATACGCGGAAAAAATCAATCGCGAATTGGTAAAAGAGATTTTCGGAGGGTGCTAGGTCTCTAATTTTTGGTGTGATTAGGCCAACTGTTCTTTTGACTTGAGGGGAATCAATCGGTATTTTTACTGTAAACCGTGGAATGGAGTCATGAACGGTGCTTTCTGGTAAGAGGCATACCCCGATGCCTGCTGAAACTAGTCCCTTTAATGCATCTAAATCCTCTCCCTCTGAGGTGATATTTGGTACAAATCCTGCTTCTTTGCATGCCTCTACTGCAATTTTTTGGAGAATATACCCTTTTGGGAATGAAACAAAGGAATCGTTTCGTAACTCACCTAGATCTAACCTCTTTCGGTCGGCAAGTGAATGGTTTGCAGGAAGCAAAGCAGAAATGTTTTCGGTAAATAAAATCTTTGCTTCAATATCAGGATCTTTGGTTGGGACGGGGCCAATAAACGCTAGATCAATTTCTCCATTTTTAACGGCATCAATTAAGTATTGATAGGAGCCCTGACGCAAATGGAAAACAACGTTTGGTTGTTTTGTTCTAAAAGCAGAGATAACCGTTGGAAGCCAATAGCTGGCTAAACTTGTTGGATATCCAATTTTAATGGTGCCGGATTGAGGATCTAAATACTCATCAATCTTTTCTTTTGCCTCATCAAGAAATTTTATCGCCTTTTTTATATGAGTTAAAAAGATCATTCCAATCTGGGTTAACTTAATATTCCTTCCGGTTCGTTCAAATAGACGAACACCGAGTTCATCTTCAAGCTTGGCAATCTGAAAACTTACCGCGGATTGGGCTACATTTAGATTTTCAGCCGCTTCTGTTACATGTTGGCGTTCAGCTACCTCCATAAAATATCGTAATTGACGCAATTCCACCTTAATTTCCTCCATTCATATTAAAACAAGATTGATTTAATCTTAATTATATATTGTTTATATGTATATTAAAACTTAAAATTACTTCATACTGATTTATCGGAAAATTAAGAACGGGGGAGATAATAATGACATTTCATCAACTACCAAAGGCACAAGGTCTCTACCGCCCTGAATATGAACATGATGCATGTGGAATTGGATTATATGCCCACATTAAAGGGCATGCATCTCATGAGATTGTAAAAAAAGGACTAAGCATGCTTTGTAAACTAGACCACCGCGGGGGACAGGGAAGTGATCCATTTACAGGAGATGGCGCCGGGCTCATGGTCCAGATTCCAGATAGCTTTTTTCGCAAAGCCCTCCAGAACGTCCAATTACCTGAAAAAGGTCGCTACGGGGTAGGGATGCTTTTTTTCTCAAATAATGATTCTGAAAGAGAAAAAATAGAATCGTATATCAATAAATTGGTTGAACAAGAAGGTCAGACGGTTCTCGGATGGAGGACTGTGCCTGTCAATACAGAAACAATCGGAGAAACAGCCAAGAAAAGCCGCCCGTTCATCCGCCAAGTATTTATCGGAGCAAACGAGGAACTGTTGGATGAATTATCTTTTGAGCGTAAATTATATATCATTAGAAAACAATCAGAACAGTGGGCTAAGGAATCTGAATTAAGTTTTTATTTTGCCAGCCTTTCAAGCAGAACCATTGTATATAAAGGGTTATTAACACCGGAACAGGTAAACAGATTTTATCTAGATTTACAGGATGAGAGTTTTGTATCGGCTTTCGCTTTAGTGCATTCCCGCTTTAGTACAAATACGTTCCCTAGCTGGGAAAGAGCTCATCCAAACCGCTACCTGATCCATAATGGGGAAATTAATACACTTCGCGGTAATGTCCATTGGATGAAGGCGCGTGAAAAGCAATTTGTGTCGGAAGCATTTGGTGAGGACCTGCAAAAGGTGCTCCCACTCTTAGATACAGATGGAAGTGACTCTTCGATTTTGGATAACGCACTTGAATTCTTGGTGTTAGCTGGCCGGAAACCTGCTCACGCTGCGATGATGCTGATACCTGAACCATGGTCAGAAAACCCGCATATGACAAAGGAAAAGAGAGCTTTTTACGAATATCATAGCTGTCTGATGGAACCTTGGGATGGTCCAACAGCTATTTCCTTTACGGATGGAAAACAAATTGGGGCAATATTAGATCGTAACGGCCTTCGTCCGGCTCGTTATTACGTTACTGATGATGATTATATTATTTTTTCATCAGAGGTTGGCGTCATCGATGTCGAACCCGAGAAAATAATATATAAAGAACGTTTAAGCCCAGGCAAAATGCTATTGATTGATTTAGAAGAAGGCCGAATTATTTCGGATGAAGAAGTAAAATCCGAGATGGCTGAAGCTCTTCCTTATCAACAATGGTTAGATGAGCAACTGGTTCGATTAAATGATGATGGACAAAACGAAGAAGAGGTTCTATCGGATTTACTAGTTCGCCAGAAATCATTTGGCTACACATACGAAGATATTTCAAAATATCTAGTTCCTGTTGTGAGCGAAGGGAAAGATCCAATTGGAGCAATGGGAAATGATATGCCATTAGCGGTTTTATCTGACCGTGCTCAATCCTTGTTTAACTACTTCAAGCAACTATTTGCCCAAGTAACCAATCCGCCAATTGATTCACTTCGTGAAGAGATTGTCACATCGACGATGACATTATTAGGGGCGGAAGGAAATATATTGAATCCTTCAGAATTAAACTGCCGCCGAATTCAGCTGGATACACCGGTAATTACCAATAGTCAACTGGAACAGCTAAAATCATTGGATTCAGTTGATTTTAAGAGTAAGGTAATTGACATTCTGTTCACTGAAGATATCGAAGGCAGTCTTGATAAGATTTGCCAAGAGGCGGATGCTGCCATCTCTGAAGGTGTAAGTCTATTAATCTTATCTGATCGTAACATGAATCAAAAGGAAGCAGCGATTCCTTCATTATTGGCTGCAAGCGCCCTTCATCAGCATCTGATTCGTGAAGGCAGCAGAACGAAAGCAAGCATCATTATTGAATCAGGGGAAGTACGTGAAGTTCATCATTTGGCCGCTTTAATTGGCTATGGTGTTGATGCCATCAATCCGTATCTTGCCTTCGCAACATATAAGCAGGCTATTTTAGATGGAAGCTTACCGTTCACATATGAGGAAGCAGTAAGCAAGTATGTAAAAGGAATGACTGAGGGCGTTGTAAAAGTCATGTCCAAAATGGGAATTTCAACCGTCCAAAGCTATCGCGGTGCGCAAATTTTTGAAGCAGTTGGAATTAGTGGAGATGTCATTGAACGTTACTTTACTGGAACAGTTTCTCAGCTTGGCGGTATCAGTTTAGATACGATTGCTGAAGAAGCGAAGATGCTCCATACTGCTGCATTTGCGGGTTCTTATGATCAAACATTAGATTCAGGAAGTAATTTCCAGTGGAGAAAAACAGGGGAACATCACGCGTTTAACCCTGGAACCATTCATACCCTGCAATGGGCTTGTCGTAAAGGCGATTACGAATTATTTAAAAAGTATTCCAAGCTAGCAAATGAAGAGAGAATTGGATTCTTACGGAATTTGTTCTTATTTGATGAATCGAGAAAGTCTTTACCAATAGAGGAAGTAGAAACAGTCGATTCCATTGTTCGACGTTTTAAAACAGGAGCAATGTCATTTGGATCCATTAGTAAGGAAGCCCATGAAACATTGGCGATTGCGATGAATCGCTTAGGAGGAAAAAGCAACTCGGGTGAAGGCGGGGAAGATTCAAGCCGCTTTATCTTGGATGAAAATGGCGATAATCGCCGAAGTGCTGTGAAGCAAATTGCTTCAGGCCGTTTCGGAGTGAAAAGTCACTATCTTGTCAATGCTGATGAGCTTCAAATTAAAATGGCACAAGGGGCAAAGCCAGGTGAAGGCGGACAGCTGCCTGGGAACAAAGTTTACCCATGGGTGGCCGATGTTCGTGGTTCTACACCAGGAGTCGGGCTGATTTCGCCGCCGCCGCACCATGATATCTACTCGATTGAAGACTTGGCACAGCTGATTCACGATTTAAAAAATGCCAATCGGGATGCCCGAATCAGCGTTAAGCTCGTATCTAAGGGCGGAGTAGGAACGATTGCGGCAGGTGTTGCGAAAGGTGCAGCTGATGTTATTGTAATCAGTGGTTATGACGGCGGAACAGGAGCATCACCAAAAACCAGTATCCAACATACGGGATTACCATGGGAGCTTGGACTTGCCGAAGCACACCAAACATTAATGCTTAATGGCTTGCGTGAACGTGTTGTCCTTGAGACAGACGGTAAATTAATGACTGGAAAAGATGTCGTAATGGCTGCGTTATTTGGGGCAGAAGAGTTTGGTTTTGCGACTGCCCCGCTTGTCGTGCTCGGATGTGTCATGATGCGCGTATGTCACTTAGATACTTGCCCGGTTGGAATTGCTACACAAAATCCGGAGCTTCGTAAAAAGTTCACAGGAGAAGCTGATTACATCGTAAACTATATGCGTTTTGTTGCCCAAGAAGTACGTGAACTAATGGCTGAGCTTGGCTTTAGAACGGTTGATGAAATGGTAGGCCGTACAGATGTTCTGAAAATGAGTGACCGTGCAAAAGCACACTGGAAAGCAAAGGATCTAGATTTAACTCCATTGCTGCATCAACCTGAAGGAGTTCGTACGTTCAAGACTCCACAAAATCATAAAATTGATGATTCACTTGATATTCAAAAAATCTTGCCGGCGGTTCAACAAGCATTACAAGATCGAATTCCAGTGGATGCGAGCTTCCCGATTTCGAATGTGAATCGTGTCGTTGGAACAATCGTCGGAAGTGAGGTATCGAAGCGTTACGGTGAAGAGGGGCTTCCTGAAAATACGATTACCCTAAGATTTACTGGATCTGCAGGTCAAAGCTTCGGTGCCTTTGTTCCGAAAGGCGTGACATTAGAGATTTCGGGTGACGTAAACGATTTCCTTGGAAAAGGCTTATCGGGCGGAAAGTTGATTGTGAAAGCAGACGAATCTTCAAAACTATCGGCAGGCGAAAATGTAATCGCTGGAAATGTTGCCTTATATGGTGCGACAAGCGGTGAAGCGTATATAAATGGACGTGCAGGTGAACGATTTGCAGTCCGTAATAGCGGTGTGAACGTCGTGGTCGAAGGAATTGGTGACCATGGCTGTGAATATATGACTGGTGGACGTGTCGTTATTTTAGGTGATGTCGGCAAAAACTTTGCTGCCGGGATGTCTGGCGGAATTGCGTACGTATTAGCTGATGATCAAGATGCCTTTAAGAAGTTATGTAACCAAGAGATGATTGAAATTGAGTCCTTAACGAAAAACGATGAGAATGAGCTTAAGCAATTGATTCAAACTCATTTCTATAATACGAACAGTGTGAAAGCAAGCTGTGTTCTAGAAAACTGGGAAAATCATGTGAGAAAATTTAACAAAGTCATTCCAAAGGACTATAAACGCATGTTGGAGCAAATTCAGAAGCAAAAGGAAGCAGGTTTAACAGAAGAAGACGCAATAATGAGTGCGTTTTTGGCCAATTCCTCCAAACAGAAAAATACACCTAAACAGCCAGAAGCTGTACTACGCTAAGAAAGGGGAGAGGAAGATGGGAAAAGCAACAGGATTTATGGAATACAACCGAGAAAAAGGAAAAGAACGAAATCCCCTTACGCGTTTAAGCGACTGGAAAGAGTATTCAGTTCCTTTCTCAGATGAAACATTAAGCAGACAAGGAGCACGGTGCATGGATTGTGCCACTCCTTTCTGCCATATAGGAATGGAAATTCAAGGAGCAACATCAGGCTGTCCGATTCATAATCTTATTCCAGAGTGGAATGATTTGGTTTATCGTGGCCGTTGGAAAGAAGCGCTCGATCGTTTGCTAAAAACGAATAATTTCCCTGAGTTCACAGGGCGAGTTTGTCCAGCTCCGTGTGAAGGTTCATGTACGTTGGCTATTACTGATCCAGCGGTAACGATTAAAAACATTGAGCAGGCAATTATCGATAAAGGTTTTGAAAATGGCTGGATCACGCCTCGTATTCCAGTTTCACGGACCGGGAAGAAAGTAGCGATTATCGGTTCCGGCCCCGCTGGATTAGCCAGTGCCGATCAACTTAACCAAGCAGGTCACTCGGTAACGGTTTTTGAACGTTCAGACCGTCCAGGTGGATTACTTATGTACGGCATTCCAAATATGAAGCTTGATAAAGAAGTGGTAGAGCGGAGAATTAGCTTGTTACGTCAAGAAGGTATTGATTTTGTCACCAATACTGAGGTTGGAAAGGATATTACTGCCGAAGATTTGCAAGCACAATTCGATACTGTAATTCTTTGCACTGGCGCTCAGAAACAGCGTGATCTTGTAATTGAAGGCCGATCTGCGAAGGGAATCCATTTTGCGATGGAGTACCTGAGCAAATCGACAAAGAGTCTTTTGGATTCTAACTTTGAAGATGGCCAGTTTATTACTACTGAAGGCAAGGACGTCATTGTCATTGGCGGAGGCGACACCGGAGCTGACTGCGTAGCTACAGCCCTTCGCCAAAAATGCCGTAGTGTGGTTCAGTTTGGTAAACACCCGCAGTTACCTGAGACTCGTACTTCAGGAAATCTGTGGCCTGCCTACCCCAATGTTTTTACAATGGATTATGCTTATAAAGAGGCAGAAGCAAAGTTTGGTGAAGATCCACGTCAGTATTCTATCCAAACCAAGAAAATTGTAGCGGATGAAAACGGCAACCTTAAAGAACTTCATACCATCCAAATGGAAAAATTGAGAGACGATGAAGGTCGGTTCTATTTTAAAGAAATACCAGGTACAGAAAAAGTATGGCCCGCTCAATTTGTGTTTATTGCGATTGGATTTGAGGGAACGGAGCAGCCGCTTTTAAGCCAATTTGGTGTAAAAGCTGCCAATCAAAAGATCGAAGCAGCATACGGTGAGTACAGAACAAACGTAGAAAGTGTATTTGCTGCGGGAGATGCAAGAAGAGGGCAAAGCCTTATTGTCTGGGCTATCAACGAAGGCCGTCAGGTTGCACATGAAGTGGACCGTTATTTGATGGGAAAATCCTTATTACCTAAATAAATGTCGAGTTCGATAGTAGACCTGATTCATATCATTATTGAGTCAGGTCTCTTTTTTATGAGTTAAAGTATAAGTTCCTGCGGAACAGATACAAAATAATTAACGAATGATTATTATTTAAAAATAAATTAATGTTCGTATTTAAATTTATTTCTCTATTGAGATATCTATGATTAATACGTTATTATATTGAAAAAGCAAACAATAAGGAGTGGATCAAATGTTTGGAACCTCAAATAGAAAAAAACTAGCCTTTTTTAAGGTTAGTTTTGCTGTTCTCAAAAAACAATTATTTGGTTAATTGATTTCGATCCTCTATCTGTGGTGGTTCTTCCATCCAGCCATTTTTGATCATAATCTTTCCCCCATCTTGAGCAAAAGTGAAAATATTTTTTGCGTTAAAAGCCATTTTAGCCGGCAAGTCACTCCGTAAACAAAATCCAGTGCCTAATGCATTACTTCCGAGCCCAAATGAAGCTAACAAATTGGTATTGTACATCATCAATTTGTCAGAAAATGGCGCGGCTTTTGACGTTGTTGCTTTACCAGCATGAGTAGCTGGGGGCTCAATATAACTTTGGCGTAAGAATTCACCTAAATCTATTTCGATTTTTTTGGACAATTCCATTCCTTTGGCAAGATATTTTTGAACCTCTTTATCAGAAGCAACTTGAGCGAATCCAATCATTAATTGCATCCCTACAAGATTAGTTTCAATTGCATGATGGATAAGAGAAACTTCAACAGTATTCAGGGATCTAGTTTCACTAAACCAATTAAACCCATCCATATAATTTTTCTCCTGTACAAAATTTACCTGTTTTGGCATTGATACAAAAGGTGGACGTACCAGTACCCCTTTTTCTAAAAGGAATTGAGTTGCTTGGCTGTTCATTGATTGTGATGCAGCTGTCATTCCGATAAATAAATCATCAATATCCTTTCGATAGGACATGCCTGTGAAAAGTGCATAAAGGCTCATTTCCACTTTAGTCATCAAATGTAGATACATAATATCGTACATAAAATCAAATAACTTTGGAACGCTTTTATATACATCGTTTTCTGTAAAACCAATTGGAATTACTGCGCCTTCTTGTTGAAAAATAATTTTAATCATCTCAATGTTTTTGGCGGCACCATTATAATGCGACTGTAACAGTTGTTTTCCTTCAGGATCGGAGTGCTCGATAAAATGTTCCAATACTCTAAGCATCATGGTTTTTTCTTGATAAGCCATCCACAAATTTGCTAATTCTGATGAGGTAATAGGTGCTTGGCTCGAAGTCGTCATGCTAAACCCCCCTAGTTTTATTATTATAATGTAACCATTAGGAAATTATTTTATGAAATGCTACAGTGTGCTTCTTCTAAATAATGAATAAAATTTATCCTGCAGAAACTAAATTTTTTGATTGCCAAAAACAAATGGGCTATAGTGGAAATTATTAATATGGAGTTATTTTTTGTTGACTTTATAAACTGTAAATATTAAAATTACATTAATCTTCTTGAGGAGGAAGCATTAAAGTGAATAGTGATTTTACAATAGCCGTCCATAGTTTAGTCTATTTAGCATATTTACCAGATCATATGGCTAGCAGTGAGTCGATCGCTACCAATGTTTGTACAAACGCGGCACGGATTCGCAAGATCATGAGTTGTTTGCGAAATCATGGATTTGTTAAGACAAAAGAAGGTATCGGCGGTGGCTATATTCTCGACTGTAACTCTCAAGAGGTATCATTGGCAGATATTTATCGTATAGTTTCACGAGGAAGCCTAAAACCAAACTGGTGCACAGGTGATCCGGAGCAAAAATGTGTGATATCGTCTAATACCCAGGTGATTATGGATCAAATTTTCAATGATGCTGAATTGTATTTTGAAAAATATTTAGAGAATATTACTCTTAGTACTGTTTTAGAAAAAATTAAACGTTGCACATGATTTAGTTTTTTCTTTCATGTATTCTGTATATTATTTTATTACAGTATGACGCGATATTGATGATATACTTTTTTTAAAAACCAAACTGTAACTTTTTTTATAACATTTAAGGGGTGTAGATGACGATGGCCGATAACAATCGATTTGAAAATGGGGATTGGGTACATGGAAGGTCAAAAGATGGAGAACTGATTCAAGGGTATGTTGAAACCGTAGACTCTCACAAAGAAATTCTACAAGTAAATGTGGTCGACAGTGACAATGAAAAAGCGATTGGAAAATCGATTTGGATCCTAAATAAACGGGCTGAAAAGCTGCCAGAGTTAACAGGTAGAAATGAAAGTGAGCTTTTAGCTTTAATAGATTTAGCTTTACTTTTTAAAGATGAGCAGTGGTTTAAGGAATTATCGGCGAAATTAGCATCTAGTAAAAAAATTCCAAAAGTGAATAACAAGAAATCTGAATATAAAATCAGTGGAAACAGAATTAGGGATTTAGATGCAAAAAGGTAATTATTAAATATTTGTCTGAGAGAACAATAAAGTTTTTTAAAAATATAGCTATGTTAAACTTGTATGTTGATTTCCGCTCCAGGCGCTCGCTTTCCGCGGGCGGTCCGGGAGCCTCTTTTTCCGCAGGAGTCTCGCGCCTTCCGCTCCAATCAACATAGTGCCAAAATCCACAATGAGCCTTAACAGAGCCAAAAATATAAAATTAAATTGGAGGAAAAAATAATGGCTATTTCACACGTAACAGATCAAACTTTTGCTTCAGAAATGAAAGAGGGATTGGTGTTAGTAGATTTTTGGGCTCCGTGGTGCGGCCCTTGTAAAATGGTTGCACCTGTGTTGGAGGAAATCGATGCTGAAATCGGTGATAAAGTTGGGATTATCAAACTTAATGTAGATGAGAACCCAGAAACAACACGGGCATTTGGCGTCATGAGCATTCCAACGTTGATTCTTTTCAAAGACGGTGTTGAAGTAGATAAGGTTATCGGCTTCCAACCAAAAGAAGCTTTGACAGAATTAATTGTAAAGCACACTTAATATGTTAGGAATTTGCCTTGAACGAAACGGTAAACTATAGGATGAAGTTGTAGATTGGGTAAAGTAATTTCCAATTTAACATTAATGAACAAGGTGGAGGAGTAAAGCATGATGAATTTAAAATATGCACCATTATTTGAGTCATTTACGATAGGAAAGGGGATTCAAATAAAAAATCGCATTGTCATGGCACCAATGACCAATTTCTCATCAAATCCTGATGGGACCGTCTCAGATGCGGAGGTCAAGTATTATGAAAGGCGATCCAATGGCGTCGGAATGGTCATTACAGCATGTACCTATGTGACCAGGAATGGTAAAGGATTTCATGGTGAATTTGGTGGAGACCGTGATGAAATGATACCAAGTTTGCGTCGTCTAGCATCAGCGATTAAAGAGAAGGGGGCGAAAGCGATTTTGCAAATCTTCCATGGCGGCCGCCAGGTTCCACCTGAATTAGTAGATGGTGATGTGGTAAGTGCTAGTGCAGTTCCTTCAGAAGGTAAAGGAAAACCTGTACCCCGGGCATTGACTGAAACAGAGATCGAATCCATTATTCGCGATTTTGGAGAAACCACTCGACGAGCCATTGAAGCAGGTTATGATGGTGTTGAATTACATGGTGCCAATGGGTACCTGATTCAGCAATTCTTTTCCCCTCATTCTAATCGTCGTGTAGACCGATGGGGTGGGACTCTTGAAAAACGTCTAACTTTTCCTCTAGCGGTTATTGATGAAGTAAAGAGAGTTGTTGCTGAATATGGGAAGGAGCCTTTCTTGGTTGGCTATCGTTTTTCCCCTGAGGAACCTGAAACACCTGGGATCACTATGGCTGACACACTTGCACTAATAGATACACTTGCAGAAAAAGACCTTGATTACCTTCATGTTTCATTGCAGGATTTCAGATCAACACCTAAACGGGGAGTTGAGGATACACGTTCACGTCTTGAAATCATTCAGGAGCTTGTAGGTGACCGAGTTCCAGTAATCGGTGTCGGTTCAATTTATACAGCTGATGATGCCTTAAAAGCATACGAAACAGGAGTCCCTTTAATCGCATTGGCACGTGAACTAATTATTGATCCTGAGTGGGTGCAAAAAGTGGAACAAGGTAGAGAATCTGAGATTGTCACCAAAATAAATAAGAATCATCAGCACGAACTGGAAGTACCAGATCCCCTCTGGAAGGCCATTATTCATTCGCCTGGATGGTTTCCGGGAGTAGAATAGAGCAGTTAATTACTTGCTAAACGAATAAGAGTAGCTTATCTAATTTGGATAAAATAAGTATCCGGTCAGCTTTCTGGTTTGTCGAAAAGAAATAAGTGAATTATAATGACAACAATGAATGTACTAGAATTTGGAGGAAAAAGAATGAAATTTCCTAATGATGCTGATGGAGATGCTTTACGAAGTCTATATAAAGAGGGATTAGATTTTAAAAAACAACAATCAGTGGAATTTTTTGTTGCTGTGCCTGATCAAACAACAGGAGAAAAATTAACACAAGTACTAAAAGAAGAAGGATTCAATTGTTTCTTAGATCAAGACGACGAAACTGACGAGTGGGCATGTTGTTGCTCTAAAAGAATGCTATTAAATTATAATGAATTAATTAAAATACAGAATAATTTAAATAACTTAAGCAAACCACATGGTGGTTATTCTGACGGTTGGGGAGTTTTTGTAGACTAAAAGGATTGAGATAGGTATTCTTGTGTTTAGCGCCTGGTGTGAAAATAGTCGATCCCCTTTGAGGGAAATATAATATAAACTTGATCGGACGTGTTGCTGCATGTTCGGTCTTTTAATTTTAATCCTTATCATGCTTCAATTAAATCCAACTAGTCAAAAAAAGAAAACAAAAGTTGACTTGATAGTTTACGTTAGATAGTTCCTCGCATATGCGATGGACCAATTCCTTTTGTGAAATATTTCACAAAAAGTTCAATTATAGGACGGATATGATAATGATTTATCATGTATATTATCACTATAGTCATGTTGTTTATAATACTAGGGGGATTACTAATGAAAAAGATATTTCAGATACTATTAACACTAGGGCTTATTATGACACCTTTTTTTGCACAGGCACATGTGAAATGGTTCACAAAAGTAGTGCCACATAAGGAGTCTATTGAACATATATTATCACCGGTGTTTATATTTTTAACTCTAGTTGCGGCTATTGTTTTAGCTGCATTAACCTTGATCATTCCGAAAATGGCTGAATGGGGACCAATGAAAAAAATGGAGGATCGTCTATCCAGTCTAAGAAAGTATTCTAGATACTTATTAAAATATGGGACCGCCATTGCATTGATAATTCAAATGATAAATGGAACGTTATTTGCTCCTGAGTTTCACATAAGTAGTACTTTCATTACTATATTAGCGTGGGTGACCATTGGATTTTTATTGATTCCTCATCATATTTCAACAAAAATCGGTGCTTCTATTCTATTAGGATTATTTATTTATGTAACGATCCATCATGGCATTTTTTATATGTTAGACTATGGTTTTTATGTAGCCATTATTGGTGTCTTATTGGTAGGGAGTACAAAGCTGGAGAAGGCAGGGTTCCCATTTCTCTATTTAGGGACAGGGTTATCACTGAGCTGGGTAGCCGTCGAAAAATGGGTTTATCCAGGTATGGCATTGGATATTGTCACTAACCATCATGTGCCTACATTTGGCTTTGAACCAAGTTTGTTTGTTGTGATGGCGGCGTTCATCGAATTTATTGTAGGTTATTTATTAGTTGTTGGTATTTTAAATCGAGTACTTGGTTTTGTGGTAACAGGAATTTTTATCTCAACCACAATGCTCTTTGGATTGACAGAAGTCATCGGCCATTTCATGATTCACGTTGTTTTAATCATCTTTATTATAGAGGGTGTTTCATTCTATAATCCGCCAATTAAAATGCATAAAACAAAAGTTGATCAATTTATCTTTGTATTTTTAAACTTCATTTTTGTGCTGGCGACCTTTTTATTGATCTACTATCGTTTCGCATAAGGATTTTTGTAGAATGTAAGCTAGATTAAATGAGGAACGAGTGGAAATTTTAAATAACATAAATAAATGAAAAAGACCTTGGCCCAATCAGCTATTTAGGTTGGTCCAAGAGCTTTTTTTTGTATTCATTTATAAAAGTCCTAAAAAAACATAATAAAAAGTTGATTTGTGCACGTTGCGAGTCAGCCTTCTTTTTCTTATATTCTATGTGGAGAATTGTGCAGACACTCCAGCAATTGGATTGTGACTTGTTCTTGTTTTGGTATCAAGAATAAATTTCCTTGTTATTAATATGTTAATCACTATAAAACGTCTTACACTTAAAATTACTATTGTCCCACACTTACTATACGTGGTAAAATCTGAATATTATAAATTTATTACAAAAATTTACGATAGTAAGGAGACTGCTTCATTTATTGTTCATCAGTAGAATACATAAATAGTTGAGTAATTTTAGGAGGATCAATGGATGAAAAAGAGTTTAGCACTATTTTTGTTTGGAGTGTTATTGTTGCTTTCGGCATGTGGAGGGGGAAGTAAGGAAACTGGCGGACAGACAAAGGACAAAAACGAGAAAGTGGTGAAAATAGGCATTACGCAAATTGTCGAGCATCCGTCACTTGATTCTGCACGAGAGGGTTTTATCGCGGCACTAAAGGATGCTGGCTATGAAGAAGGAAAGAACTTGAAGCTTGATTACCAAAATGCCCAGGGAGATATGAACAATAATATGTCTATTGCCCAAAAATTGGTTGCAGACAAGAATAACCTTATTTTGGCTATCGCCACCCCAAGTGCTCAGGCGGTGGTCAAGCAGACGAAGGATATTCCAATATTGTTTACCGCCATTACTGATCCAGTCGGGGCCGAACTTGTCAAAAGCCTGGAAAAGCCAGGCGGGAATGCGACAGGCACATCTGATACGCACCCAGATGCGATAAAGAATACGATTGCTGCAATTAAAACATTTATCCCCGATGCCAAGAAGGTAGGCATCATATATAACAATGGTGAACCCAACTCTGTTGTAAATGTTAAACACGCGAAAACCGCATTAGAGGCAGTAAGGCTGGAGGCGGTTGAAACAACCATAACTGCTAGTACCGAAGTAAAACAAGCAGCAGAGTCAATGGTAGGACGTGCGGACGTATTATACATTCCAAAGGACAACACCGTTGTTTCTGCCCTAGAATCGGTTATAACTGTTGCCAACGCCCAAAATATCCCAACCTTTGTCGGTGAAGGCGATTCTGTAAAACGTGGAACCTTCGCATCTTATGGATTTGACTATCACGATCTAGGCTACTCTACCGGTAAAATGCTGTGGAAATTCTCAAAGGAAAGAAACCTAACGAAATTCCAGTTGGCTTCCCGGAAAACCTTGAGCTGTTTATCAACAAAAAAGCAGCTAAGGAGGAAGGAATCACCTTAACAGAGGAGATGCTAAAGAACGGGAAGATAGTAGGAGAATAAAATCTACATTTATTTGTAACTGATAGGTTCCTTGGAAGGGAAATATATTTCTCAAAAAGCACTTGCTCGTATTAGTTTAAGGTTACCGTTTTGAGGTGCACGAATACAAATTGACTCACGAAATGGCATGCGAATTGACGCATGCCATTTTTTTGTTATATAACTTTAACTTATTACAGACATTAAACCCCAAATAATGCAGCGAATTTAGCTTGATCAAATCCTAGGATGACCTCTTCGCTATCTTCGTCTTTGATAATGGTTACTGGTGTAGCAGAAGCACCTAGTTCAATAAGTTCTTGCAGATATTGATCGTTTTTACGAATATCTTTTTCTTCGAACTCAATCCCATTTTCTTTTAACCATAGTTTTTCCGCATGACAAGGTGGGCACGTCTCTTGGGAATAAATAATCACTTTTTTCATTTTACGACCTCCACTTCATAATAGTTATTCTACACTGAATTCTCTTTTACTGTGTACATTTATATTCTTTAGTTCAATATTCAAAGGAATCTACATTTAATTAAACTCGAACATTTTTTAGTATTTTTTTATTAACGTTCGTGTTTTATCTTAAAATATTACTTGATTCATGCAAATTATTAAGTTAATATAGTCAAATAACAAACAATGTGAATGAGGTGGAAAATATCTTAATCTCAAGGAAAGAAGTGCGGAAGGATATTTCGTGAAAAATCATAGCTGTACACTTTGAATCAATACTATTACTCTTTTTATTTAAGCTGGATCATTTGAAAAGCAGTTCATCAGAGGGAACTCACATTTGAGAGCAGTGTTTTATTTTTATTATTTACTACATTTAACAAAAAATAATACTATTGTAATATGTCTAAATATTCATTATAATACTATTTGTTAGAGAATAGTTCAGTTGATTAAGTGGAGAGTGAACATGCACATCTAAATAGACAATGAATGTTGCAATATTATCTCAAACAAGTGGGGGAATATATCTTGAAAAAACTAATGAATAAGTGGAATCATATGAGTCTGGTAAAACAAATAATTGTAGGTTTGATTATTGGTATTATCCTGGCGGTTACGATCCCAGAAGTAGCAAAACCCATTGTGATATTAGGTTCTTTGTTTGTAGGGGCATTAAAAGCAATAGCACCAGTGCTGGTACTTTTCTTAGTTATGTCAGCCATCGCTCAACACAAGAGTGGTCACCAAACGAATATGAAGTCTATTATTTTCCTATACCTTCTAGGAACCTTTTTAGCTGGATTAGTAGCTGTTATTGTAAGCTTTATTTTTCCTGTAGGCTTAACACTTGCAAAGGGTGCTGAGGAGTTGGCGGCTCCTGGTGGTGTGGTAGAGGTACTCAAAGCATTACTGATGAACGTTGTGGATAACCCAGTGAAGGCCATTTTTAATGGGAACTATATCGGTATTTTAGCTTGGGCTATAGTCCTTGGTGTTGCTTTAAAAAATGCCCCGGATACGACAAAAACAATGATTTCTAATTTTTCAGATGCCGTATCCAAAGTAGTTACATGGGTCATTAAGTTTGCACCATTTGGAATCATGGGTCTAGTTATTGAGTCTATTACTACAAATGGAATTGAATCTTTACTTAGTTATGGAAAATTACTTTTAGTTTTGATTGGCTGCATGGTCTTTGTGGCACTTGTTGTTAATCCAATCATTGTCTTTGCGGCAATTCGTCAGAATCCATACCCGCTTGTATTTAAGTGCATAAAGGAAAGCGGTATTACAGCATTCTTTACACGCAGCTCGGCTGCAAACATTCCTGTCAATATGAGATTATGTGAAAAACTAGGATTAGATAGGGATACCTATTCTGTATCTATTCCACTTGGCGCCACCGTCAATATGGCTGGTGCAGCTGTTACGATTTCTGTTTTGACACTTGCAGCGGTTCATACATTAGGAATTCAAGTGGATATACCTACAGCAATCATCCTCAGCGTATTGTCCGCTGTATGTGCATGCGGTGCTTCAGGGGTTGCTGGCGGTTCCTTATTACTTATTCCTCTAGCATGCAGCTTATTCGGAATTCCAGCTGATGTGGCTATGCAGGTAGTTGGGGTAGGCTTTATCATCGGAGTTTTACAAGACTCTTTTGAAACAGCACTGAACTCATCCACAGACGTCCTATTCACAGCGACTGCTGAATTTAATAAGATGCGTAAAGAAGGAAAAGATATAGATATCCAAAAAGCATCATAATAAAGAGAAAACCCTCTATCAGCGGATAGAGGGTTTTCTCTTTATTGTATGTCGTATTTCTTAACCAAGAAAAATGGTCAACCTATTACATACTCTAATAGCTCGTGTCAGACATCTTTTTATAAGATCATTATGCATATTTTTGTATATTTATAAACCAAAAAACCCACGCAGATTGAAAAAACTTCCTTTTAATGCCTAAAAGATGAAAACGCTTACTAAAAAAACAGCATAAATATTCAAAAAATTTACTAAAAAAAGATTGTCAAACTATGCTTTTTAAAATATAATCTATTTATTGATGTAACAAAATATAACATGAAATTGCGAGGTAATATAACATGACGAAAACATTCATTTCAAACACACCTGCAGTTGCAACAACTTTAGAACTAATTAAAGAAACGATTAACGAAAAAAGTGTTGAACTATTACACTTGCAATTTGTCGACATAGAAGGGATCTTAAAGCACGTTACGGTAACAGTTGAGCAACTAGAAGATGTCGTAGAAGGTAAAATGATGTTTGATGGTTCTTCGATTAAAGGTTTTTCACCGATTAATAAATCGGACCTTTATCTTCAACCAGATTTAGCTACATTCGCAGTTCTTCCTTGGACAGTAGAAGAGGGATATGCAGAAGCACGCTTCTTATGTTCTGTAAAGAACCCAGACGGCTCACTTTTTGCTGGGGATACGAGAAATGTTCTCAAAAAAACAGTTGAACGTGCTGCTGATCAAGGGTACACGATTTCAGTTGGACCTGAGTTAGAATTTTTCCTTTTTAAAACAGATGAAAATGGATATGCAACGCAAGAACTCGGTGATAAAGCAGGTTATTTTGAGCCATCACCACATGATCTTGGCGAGCGCGTTCGTTTAGAAATCTACCGTGCCTTAAAAGCAATGGGCTTTACCATTGAAGCATCTCATCACGAAGTAGCAGAAGGACAACATGAAATTAACTTTAAATATGCTGATGCTTTAACGGCAGCAGACCTGTCAACAACATATAAATGGGTCGTGAAGACAGTTGCGAAGAAATTTGGATTGCACGCTACATTTATGCCAAAACCAGTATTTGGAATCAACGGTTCTGGTATGCATGTCAATATGTCATTCTTTGAAGGAAGCGAAAATGCCTTCTTTAATCCAGAAGATGAGTTACAATTATCGGAAAAAGCATACCAATTCATTGCAGGTGTCCTAGAAAACGTAAAGAGCTTTACGGCAGTCACAAACCCACTAGTAAACTCTTACAAGCGTTTAGTTCCAGGCTATGAAGCACCATGTTATATTGCTTGGTCTGCTTCTAACCGTTCAGCGCTAATTCGTATTCCAGCCAAGAAAGGTTTGGCGACACGTGTGGAATTACGCTGTCCAGATCCATCCGCAAACCCTTACTTAACGTTTGCAGTTATTGCTGCAGCAGGTTTAGATGGAATCGAACAAGGATTAGAAGCGCCAGCTCCAATTAATGAGGATATCTTCCATATGACGGAAGAGGAAAGAGCCTTCCTGGGTATTGATAACCTGCCTGGTAGCTTAGCAGAGTCAATCAAAGCATTAGAATCAGGTGAGATTGCTGCTAAAACACTAGGAGAGCATGTATACAGCGAGTATGTCTCATTGAAGAAATCAGAATGGGATAGCTACCGTACAAGTGTACATTCTTGGGAAATTGAGAACTACCATTCAAAATTCTAAGCTATTAAGTATTGATATAATAACATTTCTTAGTCGGTCAAATTTTTCATGAGTTTGACCGACTTTTATTTTGACCGACTGAAAAACAAACTTTGACCGACTAGCATTTTTGACGGACTTTTTTGACCGATATTCTAACCTATTCATCAAGAAGTTCGCTCATGTAATTTTCCAATTTTTCAATAGAAGTGTTTTTCATTTTATCGGTAATGTGAATGTAAAATTCATTCGTTGTACTTATATCTTCATGACCCAATCTTTCTGAAACTTCCTGTAAGGGCATACCAGCTTCTAAACACATAACAGTATGTGTGTCTCTTAAATCATGAATAGTAATTCTTTTACCTAATTTAGATTTTTCTAAAACTCTTTTCAAGGCATTAAAAAGAGTAGACTTTGGAATAAATTCTCCATTATCATAACAAAAAACTAAATCATATTTTTGTTTTTGTAAATCTTCATAATAGTGATATTCGTCACCATATATTTCCTTATTTTGGTCAGCGGGTTTTTTAAGGTCTTTTAATTCCTCTAAAAGTTTTTTATCAACTTTTATTTTTCTATAGGCTTTTTCAGTTTTAGGAGGTCCGATTCTATCTTTTTGAACTTCGTTTATTTGATGATGAAGCGTTTTATTTACATCAATAGAACCATCTTCAAAATCAATATCTTGTGTGACCGTCAAGTAGAATG
>NZ_JAGGQR010000020.1:0-94843 GCF_018613205.1 Bacillus sp. ISL-46 | reverse complement strand
TAAAAAAGACTGCCGGCAAACCCAAGTTTTTCGGATTTGTCGACAGTCTGAAGCGTCCCGCTGAGGGACGCTTTTTTCTTATTTATTAAACATCGATGAACTATGCAATGGCTGGATTTTTGCTTTAGGATCAATGAAAGCTTTTGCATTATTAACGGCAGTTGGTGCTTCACCAAAGCCACAAGCAATTAATTTTACTTTTCCGTCATAGGTGCAAATATCGCCCGCAGCATAAATGCCAGGTATGTTGGTTTCCATTTTCGAATTTACGACAATGGAATTCTTTTCGATTTCTAGACCCCATTCCTTAATTGGTCCAAGGGATGAGACAAAACCATAGTTACAAATAACAGCATCCACATCGAGTGCTACTTTCTCTTCACCATTAACCGTTTCAAGGACTACCTGCTTAATTCCACCGTCATCACCAATAAGTTCGGCAGGAACATAAGGTGTCTTCACATCTACTTTTGAGTTAAACAAGTTTTCGACACTATGTTCGTGAGCACGGAATTTATCTCTGCGGTGAACAATGGATACTTTCTCAGCAATAGGCTCAAGCATTAGTGCCCAGTCAACGGCAGAATCTCCGCCACCAAAAACCACAACTTTTTGACCAGCAAACTGATTTAGATCCTCAATAAAGTAGTAGAGATTTTTCCGTTCATATTGGGCAGCGCTTTCTAGCTCTAAACGACGCGGTTGAAAAGCACCATTTCCAGCGGTAATTATAATTGTTTTTGAATAGTGAACTTCCTTATTTGTTGTTAATTTGAACGTACCATCTTCTTGCTTTTCTAACTTTTCAACAGATTGCTCAAGTGCAACTGTAGGTTCGAATTTGCGCATTTGTTCTTTTAAGTTATTTATCAATTCTTGTGCACGGATTTTTGGAAAACCTGCCACATCATAAATATATTTTTCCGGGTAAAGCGCTGATAATTGACCGCCTAGCTGTGGTAAGCTCTCAATGATTTTCACGGATGCTTGTCTCATTCCTCCGTAAAAGGCGGTAAATAAACCGGTAGGGCCGCCACCGATGATTGTAATGTCATAAATTTTTTGATTCTCCTGCACTCCGTATCCCCCCAACTTGTAGTTAGAAACTCCACTCACTATAATATCATAAAATAAAAAATTCTCACATCATTATAAAGGTAATATTCGCAATAGAAACAATATTTAAAACAAGGACTAAAAGATAACAGGAGATGCAATTCCTTATCTATTAAAGTTAATTAATTTATAAAAATTGCTTGATAATCCTGTGAAAGTAGCATAAGATGTATTGAGGATAGATTGTTAAATTTTTGTGACATAAAAAGCACATTTTTATGACGATCATAGGAAATATTTACTTTCTTAGCATAATAAACCTCTGCGAAAATCGATATCCAAACCAAGTAGTTCGTTTTTTTTAGACTCATACGTGAATTATATCACATACATTTTTCTATTATTCAAAATAAAAACGGTTAAAGCAGTGGAAGCTAAGAAAAAGAGAGTTTATTCAAAAAAAATAAAAGGTGGAAGTGATCACTTTGAGAAAGCCTAAAATTGTTATTCTCGGTGCTGGTTATGGTGGACTAATGACAACAGTTCGCTTACAAAAATTAATCGGCGTTAATGAAGCGGATATTGTATTAGTGAATAAAAATGACTACCATTATGAAACCACATGGCTCCATGAAGCTTCTGCAGGTACGTTACATCATGATCGTGTTCGTTATGATATACGTGATGTGATTGATCGCAGTAAAGTGGATTTTGTTCAAGATACAGTAGTAGAAATAAACAAAGAAGAAAAAAAGGTTATTTTAGAAAAAGGTGAAGTCAACTATGACTACCTTGTTATTGCTCTTGGCGGTGAGCCAGAAACGTTTGGTATTAAAGGATTAAAAGAATTTGCATTTGGAATCTCTAATGTGAATTCTTCACGTCAATTGCGCGAACATATTGAATACCAATTTGCCACCTACAATATGGAAGAAGTGAAGAACGACAATCGCTTGTCTATTGTTGTTGGTGGTGCTGGATTTACAGGAATCGAGTTCTTAGGTGAATTAACAAACAGAATACCAGAACTATGCCATGAATATGATGTCGATTCCCATAAAGTAAAAATTATTTGTGTTGAAGCTGCACCAACCGTACTCCCTGGTTTTGACCCAGAATTAGTGAATTACGCCGTTTCACAATTGGAACGAAAAGGTGTCGAATTCTTAATTGGAACAGCGATTAAGGAATGCACGGAAGAAGGAATTTTTGTAGCAAAAGGTGATGAGGAACCGCGTGAGATTAAGGCTGGTACCGTCGTTTGGGCCGCTGGAATTCGCGGGAACTCGATTGTTGAAAAATCAGGTTTCGAAGCAATGCGAGGCAGGGTAAAAGTTCAGCCGGACCTTCGTGTTCCTGGCTTTGAGGATGTCTTCATGATTGGTGACAGCTCACTCATGATTAATGAGGAGATTAATCGTCCTTATCCTCCGACCGCTCAAATTGCTATGCAGCAAGGCGAAGTTTGTGCCCGTAATATAGCGGCCCTAGTTCGCAATAAAGCTGAGTTAGAAACTTTTACGTTTGACAATAAAGGGACTGTTTGCTCCCTTGGTGAAGATGATGCGATCGGTGTTGTTTTTGGTAAAAAAATAACTGGTGCCAAGGCATCCTTCATGAAAAAAGTAGTCGATAATCGCTCTTTATACATGATTGGCGGCGCAGGTCTTGTATTGAAAAAAGGGAAGTTTAATGTTTTTTAAAAATATTTTAATGCGAAAGGGACAGAGAAATCTGTCCCTTTTTGATATGATTGAACAAATGAATTCTTTGTTAGGGGGAGTTTGGGTGAGCAATCGTGAAAAACGCGGGAAGGTTTGGTTGGCTGTTGCTGGGGTGGTAAAGTCTAAAGATGGACAATGGCTTGTCGTGAAGAAAAGATATGGCGGTTTAAAAGGAAAATGGTCATTGCCAGCAGGCTTTGTTGAGATGGGGGAAACTGCGGATGAAGCAGTCATTCGGGAAGTCAAGGAAGAAACCGGTATTCAATGTCAGGTCAAGGGGTTCATCGGATTGAGAACCGGTGTTATTAAAGGCGAAATCAGTGATAATTTACTCCATTTCCTGCTTGAACCGATAGAAGTGGGTGAGGTTATCCATCAGGAAAACGAACTCTTTGAAGCGAGATTTATGTCTCCAGAAGAACTGCTGCTCGAGAAAGACGCATCGATTATTCTCCAATACCTGATAAAAAATGATATTTCCTTTTCGAAGCCAGGTACTAGTGACCTGAACCCTGGTGATCAATTCGGGTATACAGCCTATAAATTATTTTTATAATTTTTAGAAAATTTAAGGAAAACTTAGTAAATGAAAGAATACTTAATGTGTATCCGTTTTCTTTGGGCGATTCGCACAAATTCAGACCTTTCTATTTTAGCCAATCCTTGATATATTATCAGAAAATTAAGTTAATTTTTAAGGAGATGATGGACAATGACAGTTAAGAGTTTGGATTCAAAAACCTGTGATTATTGCTCTGGGAAAGGCTATTTTCAACTAGTACTAGGCGGATCAGAAACCTGTACGTGCTGTAATGGAACAGGCAAGAAAAAAGAATAAGGCTTTTTACCTTTTCTGTATCAGTTGGATAACGAGCCATAACTGCTTCTTCGAGACTTTCGAGGGGCTTTTTTTTCTTAAGGAAAGTATTGCCTTGCAAAAATAATTCGTTTATATTGACTCCCTTTTCGACATTAAGTACACTAAATGTTGATGTATAAGGGGGAATCTCGGATGCAAATGAGCATTGTGGTCTTAATCATTTCGATTTTATTATTCTTTGTTTTATTTTTTGGAATTGGATTTATCTTAAATATGCTTCTAAGAATGTCATGGGTTATGGCAGTAGTTTATCCGATTGTGGCAATTTTTATTGTAGATAAAGTAAGGTTTAGTGAATATTTTACAAATAGTAAAATGGCCTTTAACGAGTTGGGCCACAGGTTTACTTCGCTAGCAACTGCAGATATTCTTATCTTAATAAGTGGACTTGCTGGTGCAGTCGCAGCTGGTTTTACAATCAAGCTTTTACGAAAAAATGGATACCAAATGTTTTAAGACTTTTAATAAATGAATACCAGATGATATTAGACTTTTACCTCTAGGTAAGGGTCTTTTTTTGGGAACAAGGATTTAAGGAATAGAAAAATCAGTTCTAAAAATTTTCCCCCTCCTTTTTTGAATAATTTCCTCTAGCTTGGGAATGAATATTTTGGGAGGAGTGAAAAATTTTATGAATAAAATGAAAAATTGGACTAGGCGTTTTGCGATGGTGTGTCTTTTCTTGATGGCAATATTAGCGACCTTCCAATCTATTTCCGGAGTAAATGCCGAGTTGCTCATTAAGCAATTTGCATCGGTTATCTCAACCACTGAAACCGTTGCTGGAACCTCACGTTCCTTAGAAGACGAAATTGATTGGTCAAAATATCCTAAGCTAACTGTTACAGCCACTGGTTATACTGCGGGAGTAGAATCAACAGGAAAGAGTAAAGGTCATCCGGAATACGGGATTACCTACTCAGGAGTAAAGGTTAAACGTGATTTATTTTCAACGATCGCAGCAGATTTATCTGTTTTTCCGATTGGAACGATTCTCTTTATCCCTGGATACGGGTATGGGGTTGTAGCTGATAAAGGCGGGGCTATTAAAGGGAATGAACTAGACCTTTATTATGAAACGGTAGATGATGTTTATAATAAATGGGGGAAAAAGAAGTTAGATATTTATGTCGTCGAAAAAGGCAATGGGAAACTGACAGAGCAAACACTTAAATCATTAAATGAAGATAAATCGATGCAAGTTTTTCGCGGGCAGTACATTAGCTCGGAGAAACGATAGAAGCAGGCTGCTGGCCTGTTTTTTATTTTAATATAATTGTAAGATAATTAGTTAGTCGAAATAAATGCGGTTACTCGTTATAATAAAAATACAATATTATGGAGGTGAAGTAGTTTGTTTGATGTTAAAAAGGAAATAGACCTATCTACTGAGCATGAGGGTTTAATCATTGGTCTTTTTGATAAACCAGAAAAATTTTCAGGATTATTGACAAGTCTTGATCATCGGTTCGAAGGCCAGCTTACAAACCTAGTAAAATCGGGTGATTTATCGGCCAAGTTAAAAAGTATCAGTAAAGTACATAGCTTTGGTAAAATCGGCGCAAAAAGAATTTGGTTTGTTGGTTTAGGGAAAGAAAAGGATTTAACCTTCGATAAACTAAAAGAAGCGTTTGGTAGGCTTTTTAAGGAAATACAAAAGAGTAAACTTGAGGAAACCGCTGTTTATTTAGATTCCTTTACAGCAGTGGAAGTAAATGGTTTAGATGCCTCACATGCGTTGAGTGAAGCACTTTCTCTTTCCACTTACCAATTTGAAGGCTACAAACAAAAATCGAACGAGCCTGAGAAAAAACTCGGGCATGTGACGATTTATTGTGATAAATATGAGGAAGATGAAGTGGAAGCATCACTAACTGTAGGGTTTGCGTTTGGAAAAGCAACGAATTCGGCGAGAACACTTGTTAACCTCCCAGGCAATATGTTGACAGCAACAGTTATGGCTAATTATGCCAAAGACCTTGCTGTAAGGTATGATTTCGAAGTGGAAATCTTAGATAAAGCAGAGATCGAAAAGCTCGGTATGGGAGCCTTCCTTGCAGTTAACCAAGGGTCCACAGAGCCGCCAAAAATGATTGTCCTGAAATATCAAGGAAAAGACGAATGGAAAGATGTCATCGGCCTCGTCGGAAAAGGGATTACCTTTGATACAGGCGGTTACTCTATTAAAACAAAAGCTGGAATTGTTGGGATGAAAACGGACATGGGCGGAGCAGCAGCAGTGCTAGGGGCAATGGAAATCATCGGCGAGACCCAGCCAGAGCAAAACGTGGTCGCTGTCATTCCATCCACAGATAATATGATTAACGGTCATGCCTTTAAACCTGATGACGTCATTACCTCGATGAGCGGTAAAACCATTGAGGTTTTAAATACAGATGCAGAAGGCCGCCTTGTGTTAGCTGATGCAGTTACCTATGCCAAGCATCACGGCGCAGATTACCTGGTAGATGTGGCAACTTTAACCGGTGGAGTGATAACAGCTCTTGGCCTCCATACTACTGGAGCAATGACTAACCATGACCAATTATATCAACAGGTGTTAGAAGCTTCGGTGGAAGCTGGTGAGCAGATGTGGCAGCTGCCATTATTTGAAACGGAGATCGAGCGGGTAAGAAACAGTAAAGTCGCCGATTTAAATAATTCCCCAGGCAGTGAAGGCCATGCGCTTGTTGCTGGGGCGTTTATCGGTGAATTTGCCGAAGGAACACCGTGGGTACACTTAGATATCGCAGGGACGGCAACCTCTTCCAAGGCATATGATTTAGGTCCAGCCGGGGCAACAGGAGTCATGACCCGGACACTTGCCTTATTTGTAGAACGGTTTAAACCAATTGAGAAATAATTACTGGTACTGTCCTCATGACCACCTCATGAGGACAGTTTTAGCTTTCGGATGCAGATATTTGTCCGCGTGACCACCTCATGAGGACAGTTTTAGCTTTCGGATGGAGATATTTGTCCTCATGAACACCTCATGAGGCCAGTTTTAGCTTTCAGATGGAGATATTTGTCCTCATGAACACCTCATGAGGACTGCTTTCGGATACAGATATTTGTCCTCATGAACGCCTTACTAAGGAAATCCAATATGAATCTCGGGGGCTCTTTTGCCCACTCCAAACCCCTTCACTTCGCATATGAAATAGTGTAGGCAAGTATAGAGGAAAGGAGGTTTGCTGCATGTACCCTTATTATCGGAACCCACAGCAGGGACAGGATCATAGATTTATTGGCTTTGGTTTTGGTTTGCCATTGATTGGGGGCTTTCTAGGTGGACTATTAGGAGGCGCGTTAATTAGCCGGCCATTTTATGGAGGTTATGGATATCCTGGCTTTTATCCACCACCCCCACCGCCAGTAGGCTACCCAGGAGCTTTTTATCCAGGCTATGGTGCCCCGTATTATTATTAAATGAGAAAAAACAGCTCTTGGGCTGTTTTTTTATGTAGAGAACTATAATTAAAAGGAAAATAAGAAAATAAAGCGAATAGATTAAATAGACAACATTTTACATATTGGAGGAATAGAAATGATTGAAAACACATTATTAAAATCTCTTGGGATTGAGATTACCAAAATCGAAAAAGGGAAGGTCATTGCGACAATGCCCGTGGATGAACGGACCCGCCAGCCATTTGGATTACTGCACGGAGGAGCATCTGTTGCTTTAGCAGAAACGGTTGCCAGTGTAGGGGCATATGAGCTGGTTGATAAAGAAGTAGAGGCTGTTGCGGGGCAAGAGATTAATGCCAATCATGTCCGTCCCAAAACGGAAGGGGTTGTAACTGCAGTAGGTACTGTACTTCATCAAGGGAAATCAACTCAGGTATGGGATATTAAAATTACCGATGAGAAAGATCGCCTTGTTTGCGTGTCTAGATGTACAATGGCAGTCATTAAGTTAAAAAGATAAAAACATGTATGCCAGGTTTCTAAATAAGGATGGAGTCATTCCCATTCTTTTTTATATTGATGAAAAATTTAAAAAATTAACTTTAATTTCATGTTATAATGTAAGAAATAAAAAAATAGAAAAAAAGCACAATTTTTTGTACAGGTTTCTTTATATAATGTATTAAGAAGAAACGTAAAGGTGGTGAAATTGATGAGAGCAAGGCGGCAATATTTGTTTATCGATTTTGAGTTTACAATGCCTGAACGAAATGTACGAATGAAGGACTTTTATGCAGAAATTATCGAGGTTGGAATAGTTGCAGTCGTTGATGACCAAGTGACGGAACAGTTTTCTTCCTTTGTGACTCCACTTAAATTCCCAAAACTTACGGAACGATGTAAATCCTTTTTACATATTTCCCAGCAGCAGGTAGACAAGGGTTTATCTATTTTTGAACTTGTAAAAAAATTGGAGGAGTTCAATAAGCATAATTATGAAACAACCATTGTTACATGGGGAAATATGGATATGAAGGTCCTTCGGCATAATTGCTTAAAGGCAGGGGTTGCTTTTCCGCTCAAGGCTGCTGAATTAGATCTTTCCATGGAATATAAACGCTTTTTTGGTGACCAAAATCAAACTGGCCTCTGGAAAGCTGTACAGGAATATGGGAAAGAAGGGACAGGCAGGCATCACCGAGCACTTGATGATGCGTTGACTACCTTTAATATATTCAAGCTCGTTGAAAAGGATAAACGTTATTTAGAGAAACCAGAACCAACGACAATTGGTGATCGGATTGATTTCTCAAAGTTATTAAGCGAATTCGCATAAAAGGCCAAATCATTCAAACTGATTTGGCCTTTAGCATTTTTATAATTTATAATCTTTTTCTAGCGATTCTAATGCCTTTAAGCTCATCGCAGCCCATTCTGAAGATGTCTCTGCTAGTTCCTTTTTCATAATGGCTACTGCCTCTTTTAAGGACTCCAAATAGTCTGGAACTTCATTTTCGAAGGCCTTAACCATTTTGTATGGAATATTCGCTTGCTCACGATAGCTGAGCGCTTTTCTCTCATGAAAAATAAGTACATCAGCTTCTTTCGGATTATGTAAATCTCCTTGCATCGGATGTTTAAGTACTGCGAGGATTCTTACTAAATAATGCTGTGGGCGTACTTCTGTTATTTCTCCGATATATTTTCCTGTTTTATAAATGGCTGTTACGATTTCACCGATTTGGAATTCTGACACAACAAACACCCCTTTCGCTTTTCCTCTTTCATTTTAATATGAAACATAGTAAATTAAAAACATTGTGAGGAAATTATTTCGGTTAAAGTGAAAAAAATGGAGGAATGATATATGAGAAAGAATTTGCAAATCTTGTTTACATTATTGACGATTGTTTTAGTATTGGCCGCATGTGGGACAAGCACAAAGAAAGAAGAATCCACACCGAAAACGACGACACCAAAAACGGAACAGAAGGAAGGGGACCAACAAGTGACAAATGAAGGCTTTCCTCAACTTTCAACCGAGGTTTCCGATGATGAAAAGCTCGTTGAAATGGAAACGTCGATGGGAACCATTAAAATCAAATTATTCCCTGAGCATGCACCAAAAGCGGTTGAAAACTTTGTAAAACATAGTGAAGAAGGTTATTATGATGGACTAATTTTTCACAGGGTCATAAAGGATTTCATGATTCAGGGCGGGGATCCGAACGGGAACGGAACAGGCGGAGCGAGCATTTATGGGAAGCCTTTTGAAGATGAGTTTTCAAAGAATCTATATAATCTCCGCGGTGCCTTATCCATGGCTAATTCGGGCAGCAACACAAATGGGAGTCAGTTTTTTATTGTACAAAGCTCTTCACTTGATCCAGCAATGAAAGAACAAATGGAAAAGGCTGGTTATCCAAAAGAAATTATTGAAGCTTATAATAAAAACGGCGGTACACCATGGCTGGATCATCGTCATACGGTTTTTGGCCAGGTGATTGATGGCATGGATATCGTTGATAAAATTGCCAACATCTCAGTTGGTGCCCAAGATAAACCCAAAAAAGATGTTATTATTAAAGAGATTAAGGTTTTACAATAAAGAAAGGTCATCGGATTGAAAAGTGGATTGAAACGTTTTTTGTTGCTATAATTAATTTTTAGAGCAGTTCCTTGATAGAAAGGAAGAAGAAAATGTTTCAACCATTGGTACTTTCCTTATTTTTATACTTTCCAGAAGATAAATCAGAATATATTCCTGCTGCCATTACATTTGTGATTTTTTTAATTGGAGCCTTTCTTACGATGAAAATAATTATTTCAGTCTCGAAACGGGAGGCCCAAAAAGCAAAAGAATTAGAAGAACAATTAAAAAATCAGCATCCTCCACAAAGGAACAGTTAACAAATAGCTGTTCCTTTTTCCTTTATCCCTTCATTGGATAAAGGAGGGTAAGATTGTCCATACTAAGGGCAAATTGGCTAGTGTGGGGGTATACATATGAAAAAAAGCTGGTTGATCATTCCGCTGCTCATTCTTACAGGTTGTACTGAAAAGGAAATTAGAAAGATTGATGTAGAAATGTATAATGCGGTGGGAGATTCGCTAGGTAAAGTTAAGTTAGCTGAGCAAGCTAGTGGTGTGAAATTATCAGTGGATTTAAAGGGCCTTCCAGCTGGGGAACATGCAATTCATATTCATGACAGTGGGAAATGTGAGGCTCCAGATTTTAAATCTGCAGGGAACCATTTTAACCCTGAGAATAAGGAACATGGGCTACTCCATCCTAAAGGTGCCCATGCAGGGGATCTGCCTAATTTAATCGTCGAGGATGATGGGTCAGTTAAGGCAGACTTAATGGCACCCAATGTCACCTTAAAAGATGGAAAAACTTCATTGTTTACAAAAGAAGGAACCACGATTGTGGTTGATGAAGGAAAAGATGATGGCATGACACCACCTGCAGGAGATTCTGGTAAACGGATTGCTTGCGGTGAAATTACTAAAAATAAAAAAGCAGGTCAAAAGAATGCTCAGGATGAGAAATAATAAAATTTTAATGGCTATCACCGAAATGTGATAGTCTTTTTTTTCAACATCATGGTTTTTATTTTGAGAAATTTTCTTCTATATAGGTAGTAATCTAAACTTATCCTAAAAGTGGACATACACTAGCATGGAGACAGTTTAGGAGGCGAAAGTAATGGAAAAAAGGCAATTCTCTGGAGGATTTCCGGGACAACCTGGTTACCAACAAATGGGAGGATATCAACAATCAGGCTATCCACAAATGGGAGGATATCAACAATCAGGCTATCCACAAATGGGAGGATATCAACAATCAGGCTATCCACAAATGGGAGGATATCAACAATCAGGCTATCCACAAATGGGAGGATACCAACAACCGGGCTATCCACATATGATGGGTGGATACCATCACGGATTCCCACATCAAGGGTTCCCGCAAATGAAGGGAGGACAACAAACAGGATTCCCTCAAGGCATGGGCGGTTTCCCGCAACTGATGGGAGGACAACAAACAGGATCCCCTCAAGGCATGGGAGGGTTTCCGCAAATGATGGGAGGACAACAAACAGGATCCCCTCAAGGCATGGGCGGATTACCGCAACTGATGGGCGGACAACAGCATACTGGTTTCTCTCAAGGCATGGGCGGCTCCCAGCAAAGTGGACAAAAACCACCAACTAAACCCACGCAGCGTAAAGAAAAGAAATAACAAATAAGAAATAATATGGTTAGAGAAAACTGTTCCTTCATAACCGAGGGAACAGTTTTCTTATAACTTGATTTATTTTCCTTTTTTCATGACAATGTGTTTATAAATAAATGTTTAATACATAGGAGTGCACAACAAAAATGGAGAATAAATTGTATTATCAGGACGCATATATAAAAGCCTTTACAGCGTTGGTGTTAAAACAAGAGCAAGACTCAACTGGAAATTGGTACGTGGTTTTGAATCAGACCGCTTTTTATCCAACTGGTGGCGGACAGCCATACGACTTAGGAACCCTTGCTGATCAAAACGTAATAAATGTTGAAGAAATCGATGGGGAAATTCGTCATTATCTTGTGGGGCCATTACAAGGGATAGGGCAGGAAGTATCTGGTATCATTTCTTGGGAAAGACGCTATGATCATATGCAGCAGCACGCTGGACAGCATATTTTATCTGCGGCCTTTGACCAGTTATTCGAGTTCAAGACCGTCGGCTTCCATTTGGGTGCGGAATTGCTCACGATTGATTTAGAGACAGAAAATCTAACCCAGCACCAAGTTCAAAAAGCAGAAGAACTTGCGAATCAGATCATCCTTGAAAACAGGCCGATCGAGATTAAATGGGTGTCTGAAGAAGAGTTGTCTCAATTTACACTACGAAAAGAAACCAAGGTCAAAGAGGATATTCGCCTTGTTATTATTCCAGATTTTGATTATAACGGCTGCGGTGGCACGCATCCAAAGGCAACTGGTGAGGTTAGCGCAATAAAAGTATTGGATTGGGAAAGGCAAAAGAAAAAAGTGCGAGTCCAATTTGTTTGTGGAAACCGAGTGCTTAAGCAGCTTGGTCAAAAACAAAAGGTGCTGCTAGAATTAACAAAGATTCTTAATGCACCAGAAAAAGAAATGGAACAAGCTGCCCTTCGTCTCCTTGAAAATAATAAAACGTTAGAAAAAGCCCTGGAACAAACTCAGGAAAACCTTCTCCATTATGAGGCGCAAGACTTACTTGGAAAAAGTAATCCGCATGAGCAGAAACTCGTCAGTGAAGTATTTCAAAACAGATCGCTTCAAGATCTGCAAAAGCTTGCCCGAATCATCACTGCGGAAGATGAAACAGCAATCGTTTACTTTGTTTCACAAACTGAAAATCGGCTGCAGCTAGTTTGTGCGCGGGGGGCATCCGGAACGGAAAGTATGAAGAAAGTAATCGCCAAGGCGCTTCCCCTTATAAACGGAAAGGGCGGTGGAAATGATTCCTTTACCCAGGGTGGCGGTGAAGCCCTGATGTCAGGGGAGCAAATGCTGCAGCATATATTGGAAACAGCACAATAGTCCCACAACAAAACATAGGCCTCCATTCCAAGGAGGCCCAATGCAATCAAAGCTATTACACCTCCCTATTTAAAAAGTATACAGGCTTGACCCCAGGGCAATATAAAAGTGCCTATTTAACCAAAGGTAAGGATGGACTTGAAGTAAATTATTAGTTTGAAAGGGTGAAGTTAGTGGGGTTTTTAGATGGATTGATGGGTAACGCATCCGAGGTAAATGCCGCTGATGTACAGCGGGAATTTGGAAAAGTGCTTTCACCGAATGAGCGTATTGATAAAGCGTACAAGTTAATTCGTGACATGTTTATTTTTACCAATAAACGTTTGATTTTAGTGGATAAACATGGTCTAACGGGTAAAAAGGTTGAATACCATTCCATTCCCTATAAAAGCATTACACATTTCAGCATTGAAACTGCGGGTAACTTTGATTTAGATGCGGAACTGAAAATATGGATTTCTGGAAATGCCCTGCCATTACAAAAACAATTTAACAAGAACTTGAACATCTACGAGCTTCAAAGTGTTCTAGCTGAGTATGTTCTTAAGTAAGTGAAACGGTGTATTATGGTATACTATTTAAAAGCAAAAATTAGGAGTAAAAGCATATGAGAAAAGAGCTTCAAATAAATTTGCAATATGTTGACGTATTAAATGAGTGGGACCCATTCCAATTGAACAACGGAGGATATGAAACAGAAATCGCTGATACGATCCAAGCGATTCATGAACTTGATGCCTCGGATGAGTTGGCCAAAAAAATACAAAGCATTTATGAATTTTCATTTGAAAAGGTAATACCAATGGAAAAATGTCTGAAAGTAGCAAAAGTATTACTAGCTATTAAAGCAAATGATTCTTGTTCCATTTAGCAATTTAGGAAAAAAAAAGGGACATACCATTATTGGATGTCCACTTCAAAAAAGGGGGGAATACTAGAAAGCCTTATGATATAGAGGTTTTCCAGTATTCCCTTTTTTTATACAGTCGTGAAAAGAAAAAACAGATTATTTTACCATAAGGATCGTTGCATCAAAAAAATAAGTTGAATATGTTATTGTTTTAATAACTCTGCAGCTGGGAGATCTAAAACAGTAGATAACTTTAACAGTGTCTGCGTACTTGGAATTTGTTCGCCAGATTCGTATTTCTCAATTGTCTGTGATCCAACTCTGATTTTTTGTGCCAGCTCCTCTTGAGACATGTTGAGCATTTCGCGGGCATTTTTAATGGTTTGGCCGATTGTATTCATTTGGTTCACCTCTCCTTTAAAAATAGATTTCCTCACTATTAGTGTATCACGTTTGGTATATCTTTCTCCTGCACAACTTGAACATTATGTTAAGATTTTCGAATGAGCCCTTTTATATTTAATATTTTTTGATTAAAGGCATTCTTTGTGATATAATATTATAATGCATATATAATGGATAAAATAATTAATCACTTAGGAGTGTTTTCATGTCAGAAAAGATCGAAACTGGAAGTATATTAACAGGTAAAGTTACAGGAATTCAACCATATGGAGCGTTTGTTGCGCTTGACGATAATACCCAAGGCCTTGTGCATATTTCTGAAATTACACATGGTTACGTGAAAGATATTAATGACCACCTTAAAGTAGGCGATGAAGTTAAGGTTAAAGTATTATCTGTAGATGAAGGTGCAGGCAAGATTGGTCTGTCCATCCGTGCTACTGAAGAAGCACCTGTTCAACAACAGGCTGCTCCAAAAGCAAAGAAGCCTCGTAAACGCCAAGCAGCTGCGATTATTCCAGATGTGGAAGGTCAACAAGGCTTTAACACATTAAAAGATAAGCTCCAAGAATGGATTGACCAGTCACAACGTGAAGATTTAATTAAAAAATAGATATTAAAAAAAGCCTAGTCCAAATGCTATGATTTAGCAGCGGACCAGGCTTTTTTTTAAGCCACAAATTATACATAAAGTTTTTCATAAATAAAAGTTTTGATGAAGTGTTCATTCTTTTTTCAAGCTCGGCTACAATAGAACTATATATACATATCCCAGCTTTGAAATGGAGGAAATTTCATTATGACAAGAAACGTTAATTCGAATGAATTAATCGCAAAAACGGAGAAATACGGTGCGAATAACTATCATCCATTGCCAATTGTCATCACTCGTGCAGAGGGTGTTTGGGTAGAAGATCCTGAAGGCAATAAATATATGGACATGCTTAGTGCTTATTCTGCGGTAAACCAAGGGCATCGTCACCCAAAAATTATTCAAGCCTTAAAGGATCAAGCAGATAAGGTTACGTTAACTTCGCGTGCTTTTCATAATGACCAGCTGGGCCCATGGTATGAAAAAGTTTGTCAATTAACGAATAAAGAAATGGTGCTGCCAATGAACACAGGGGCGGAAGCAGTGGAAACGGCTGTGAAAACGGCGCGACGTTGGAGCTATGATGTTAAAGGTGTGGCAGAGAACCAAGCAGAAATTATTGCATGTATTGGAAACTTTCACGGCAGGACCATGACGGCAGTCTCCTTATCATCTGATGATGAATATAAACGCGGATTTGGACCAATGCTGCCAGGAATCAAACTTATTCCTTATGGTGATTTGGAGGCATTAAAAGCTGCGATTACGCCTAATACTGCAGCGTTTTTAATTGAACCCATTCAAGGTGAAGCTGGGATTGTCATTCCGCCTGAAGGCTTTATGAAGGCGGCCTTTGATTTATGTAAGGAAAATAATATTCTGTTTATTGCTGACGAAATTCAAGCAGGTTTGGCCCGAACAGGTAAAATGTTCGCCTGCGAGTGGGAAGGGATCGAACCTGACATGTATATCCTCGGTAAAGCACTTGGCGGCGGTGTGTTCCCCATTTCGTGTGTTGTTGCAAATAAAGATATTTTGGGTGTTTTTAATCCAGGATCGCACGGTTCTACCTTTGGTGGAAATCCGATAGCATGTGCGGTTTCGATTGCTGCACTTGAAGTGCTAATGGATGAAAAACTTGCTGAAAAATCCCTTGAACTTGGTGATTATTTTCTCAGTATATTAAAAGAAATTAATAATCCGTTAATCAAAGATGTTCGCGGCCGCGGCTTATTTATTGGTGTTGAACTAACGGCACCGGCCCGCAAATATTGTGAACAATTAAAGGACAAAGGTCTACTGTGTAAGGAGACACATGACACGGTGATTCGTTTTGCGCCGCCGCTGGTGATCAGTAAAGAAGAATTGGATTGGGCGATAGAAAGGATAAAAAACGTTCTAGGATAATGGACTACTAACTAGGGGTGCCAAAATGGGGATTTATGATGTAACGAGTAGTGAAGATGAAAAGGATATAGAGAAATTGAACCTACTCACATCAACACAGATTGTTATACATGATGCATTAAAAAAAATAGGCTATAACCAAGAAATGTACGAATTATTAAAAGAACCGTTAAGAATGTCCGATGTTAGAATTCCTGTTCGGATGGATGATGGTTCTACAAAAATTTTTAGCGGGTTTAGGGCACAGCATAATGATGCGGTTGGACCGACCATGGGTGGTGTCCGCTTTCATCCTCAAGTGACTGCTAATGAAGTAAAGGCATTATCGATGTGGATGAGTTTAAAATGCGGAATTGCTGACTTGCCTTTTGGCGGGGGAAAAGGAGCGATTCTTTGTAACCCCCGAACGATGTCATTCGGTGAGCTTGAGCGATTAAGCAGAGGTTATGTGCGTGCGATCAGTCAAATTGTCGGACCTACAAAGGATATTCCGGCACCCGATATGTATACAAATTCTCAGATTATGGCCTGGATGATGGATGAATACAGCCGTCTTCGCCAATTTGGCTCTTCCGGTTTTATTACAGGCAAGCCACTTGTACTTGGAGGTTCTGAAGGGCGGGAAAAGGCTGGGGCAAAGGGAGTAACCATTTGTATTGAAGAAGCGGCCAAAAAACGCGGAATGAAGGTAAAAGGAGCCCGTGTGATTGTCCAAGGATTTGGGAATGCTGGCAGCTATATCGCTAAATTTATGCATGATGCGGGAGCAATCGTGGTGGGAATATCCGATGTTTATGGTGCCCTCTATAACCCTGATGGTCTAAATATTAATTATCTCTTGGACCGCCGAGACAGCTTTGGTACGGTGACTTCGCTTTTTGAGGGGACAATCACTAACAAAGAATTACTAGAGCAGGAATGTGATGTGTTGGTCCCTGCAGCGATTTCAAATCAGATTACAGCTGAAAATGCCTCTAACATCAAAGCAGGAATTGTCGTAGAAGCGGCAAATGGACCGACGACGCTGGAGGCAACGAATATTCTTACAGACCGGGGGATTCTGCTCGTTCCAGATGTTTTGGCCGGTGCTGGAGGAGTTACAGTCTCCTATTTTGAATGGGTTCAAAATAAGCAGGGGTTATATTGGAGTGAAGATGAGGTGGAAGTTAAATTACGTACCAAGCTTATCAAATCGTTTCATGACATTTATCATCTTTCGCAAACTAGCAACGTCAATATGCGATTAGCCGCATATATGGTTGGTGTAAGAAAAATGGCGGAGGCCTCCCTGTTTAGAGGATGGGTATAAAAAAAATCCTTGCATTATTCAAGATGCAGGGTTCCGTTTTGAGGTGCTTTTCTGAAATATAAAGCCGAAATGACAAAAGTTTAGACATAGCAATTGGTATATTAAAACGTAAAAACTCTCCGCATATTGGTGAGTTTTCTTTATAAGGCCGATGAAGACCAAATCCCTTGGGAAAAACGGAGAAATAGGTCTTCATAAAGGCGATGAAGACCAAATCCCTTCGGAAAATCAAAGAAAGCGGTCTTCATAAAGGCGATGAGGACTAAATCCCTTTGGAAAAACAGAGAAAGTGGTCTTCATAAAGGCGATGAAGACTAAATCCCTTTGGAAAAACAGAGAAAGTGGTCTTCATAAAGGCGATGAAGACTAAATCCCTTTGGAAAAACAGAGAAAGTGGTCTTCATAAAGCGAAGAAGGCCAAATCTCTTCGAAAAAATAGTGGAAATAGTCTTTATAGCAAATGCCATTTGTTCCATCAACCCGAACCGCTTAGCAATTAAAAAACATTAAAATTGACAGCTTAATCGGCAGTAACATTGACAGTTAATTTGGCAGTTTTTCTTAAATGTTAAATAAACCTTGATAAATAAAGAAAATGACGTGTGCCAATTCACACGTCATTTCCTATGCCATTTATTAAGAATGCACCCGAAAACGGAACCCTTTATCATTCAAGATGCAGGAATTTTTTTGTATAGAACTTAGCTAGTTTTTGCAAATTTAACCATAATAACTAATAATGAAAAAGGTAAAGGATGGTGTTTTATTTTGGAAAATTTTACATTTTCGAATCCAACCAAATTAATTTTTGGAAAAGGTGAGTTGGAGCAATTAAAAACAGAAATACCTCGTTATGGTAAAAAGGTTTTGCTGGTCTATGGCGGCGGCAGTATCAAACGAAGTGGCTTGTATGAAAATGTTATGAGCCTATTATCTGAAATCGGTGCTAAGGTTTTTGAACTCCCGGGAGTGGAACCGAATCCACGGATAACTACCGCACGAAAAGGGGTAGAAATTTGTAAACAAGAGGGGATTGAATTCTTGTTGGCAGTTGGCGGCGGCAGTGTCATTGATTGTACAAAGCTAATTGCAGCGGGAGCGAAGTATGATGGGGATGCCTGGGATTTAGTCATTAAAAAGGAGTTTGCAGAAGATGCACTTCCTTTTGGAACCGTCTTGACACTTGCGGCAACAGGCTCAGAAATGAATCCAGGTTCCGTCATTACTAATTGGGAAACAAATGAAAAATATGGCTGGGGAAGTCCAGTAACATACCCTAAATTCTCGATATTAGACCCAGTTAATACGTTTACGGTTCCTAGAAATCAAACGATATATGGAATGGTCGATATGATGTCACATGTCCTTGAACACTATTTTCACTTAGAAGAAAATACAGACTTTCAAGATCGCATGTGTGAATCACTGCTTATTACTGTAATGGAAACCGCGCCAAAATTGCTCTCAGACCTAGAAAATTATCAACACCGGGCAACAATCCTTTATTGCGGTACAATGGCTCTCAATGGCATCTTGAATATGGGATATCGCGGCGATTGGGCTACTCACAATCTTGAACACGCTGTATCAGCAGTCTATGATATACCACATGGCGGCGGTCTTGCCATCCTATTCCCGCACTGGATGCGTCATAATTTAGCGGTGAAGCCGGAACGTTTTAAGCAGCTTGCTGTTCGGGTGTTTGGGGTTAATCCTGAAGGCAGGAGTGCCGAAGAGGCAGGGCTTGAAGGCATTCAAAAGTTACGTGAATTCTGGAATAGCATCGAAGCACCTTCACGGTTAGCCGATTATGACATTGACGATTCGAAGCTTGAGTTAATGGCGGACAGAGCGATGGAAAACGGAGAATTTGGAAACTTTACTAAGTTAAACCGTGAGGATGTATTGGCCATTTATCGTGCATCACTATAATATATCGATTGTGAAGAAATTTGTCGAAATTGGATGCGCTTACACGAAGTGACCTTCCTTGATAATCATCTCATCATTCGATAAAGTGGTTAGTGAAAAATAAATTTTTGGAGGATCATGCATGACACACGTTCGTTTTGATTACTCAAAAGCATTAAGCTTTTTCGGAGAACATGAACTTACATATTTACGAGATGCTGTAAAAGTTGCTCATCATTCTCTACATGAGCAAACAGGTGCAGGCAGTGACTTTTTAGGGTGGATTGAACTCCCAACCAACTATGACAAGGAAGAGTTTTCACGCATACAAAAATCAGCTGAAAAAATCAAAGCTGATTCTGATGTACTTCTTGTCATTGGAATCGGTGGTTCTTACCTTGGAGCAAGAGCTGCGATCGAAATGCTCCAGCATAGTTTTTACAATGCATTGTCAAAAGAAAAACGAAAGACACCTCAAGTAATATTTGTTGGTAATAATATCAGTTCTACTTACATGAGAGATCTAATCGACGTCCTTGACGGAAAGGACTTCTCTATTAATGTTATTTCCAAATCGGGAACGACAACCGAACCAGCAATTGCTTTCCGCATTTTCCGTAAGCTTCTTGAAGAAAAATATGGTCAGGATGAGGCGCGCAAACGAATCTATGCAACAACGGACAAAGCAAGAGGTGCTCTTAAAACTTTAGCAACAGAAGAGGGCTACGAGACATTTGTGATCGCCGATGATATTGGCGGCCGTTATTCTGTCCTAACAGCAGTAGGGCTGCTTCCGATAGCAGTAAGTGGAGCAAACCTTGAAAAAATAATGGAGGGCGCCGCGCAAGCGCAAACCGACTTTGGTCATTCTGAACTCGAAGATAATGCCGCTTACCAATACGCTGTCGTTAGAAATGTGCTTTATAATAAAGGCAAGACGATTGAAATGCTGATTAATTATGAGCCAGGATTACAGTATTTTTCAGAGTGGTGGAAGCAGTTATTTGGAGAAAGTGAAGGGAAAGACCAAAAAGGTATTTATCCATCTTCAGCAAATTTTTCAACGGATCTTCACTCGCTTGGACAATATGTTCAAGAAGGTCGTCGTGATTTATTTGAAACCATTATTAAGGTCGACAAGCCGCGCCACGAGTTGAAAATTGAAGCTGTCGAGAATGATTTAGATGGGCTGAATTACCTCGCTGGTCAAACGGTTGACTTTGTTAATAATAAGGCATTTCAAGGAACAATGCTTGCCCACACAGATGGCGGCGTGCCGAACTTAATTGTTAATATTCCAGCAATGGATGAATATACATTAGGCTATCTTGTTTATTTCTTTGAAAAGGCCTGCGCGATGAGCGGCTACTTACTGGGTGTAAATCCTTTCGATCAGCCAGGGGTAGAAGCCTATAAAGTAAATATGTTTGCTCTCTTAGGAAAACCGGGATATGAAGAGAAAAAGGCAGAATTAGAAAAACGATTATAATAAACCAGAAAGAGAACTGATAGTGAATAAATCAGTTCTCTTTTTTTTATTGAAATTTACCTGATTTGGAGAAACTAATTGTATCGATAATTAGGGGGTAAATTTTTATGATTGAGGTACCATCAAAGGTGGAAGGTAAGCAGTTTGATTTGTATAAGCTTGAAAAAAAACTAAAACCAATCGGCTATACGATTGGCGGGAACTGGGATTATGATCATGGTGCATTTGATTACAAAATTAATGGTGGTGAAGAAGAAGGCTATCAGTTCTTGCGCTTGCCCTTTCAAGCAGTCGACGGGCAGCTTGATGCTAATAATTGTACCGTTAAGCTAGGACGACCGTTTCTTTTGTCGCACCTATTTGAGGCAGAACTAGATGACGAAGCAGGAACAGGCACCTTTTCTGGAACCATCAATCAGTTTCAGGAGCCTGTCGATAAGGATGCTAGCTTTCCACAAGCATATATCGATGAAGGGAAAGCATTGGTACAGGAATTGGAAATGCTGCTCCTAGCTGATTAGGCTATTTAAAAATTAACAGTTGATCATTTTCTTCGATAGGCAAGGAGTGGGATGGATTCAGCAAGGTTTCATCCCCTCTTTGAATCCCAATCAGAAGGAAGCCCTTTTTTAAAAGGATATGGCAAACATCGCTGAAGGGCTTTCCAATCTCCTGTTCCTCGGCTCGATAGGAGGACAATCTGCTTTCCTGTAACTCATGAACAATGTTTGATAAGAGTCCATTCCCATTTGAGTGTAGGCTGTTAACCATAAAAACACATGTCAGTTTATTCGATTGAATGACCTCGTCGGCACCAGCCCTTAAGGCATTGATTACTTGCTCAGCCGTTAGTATTTCAACGATGCATTTTACTTGCGCACAAATTCCCTTTATCGTGAGTAAGGTTAGAATACTATTCATATCTGCTTGGAGCTCCTCGTTTCCTCTGTCAGCAGTAATCAGCACCTTCTCGGCTCGATTGATATCACTTTTAATGATCGTTTCATCGACATGGCCTTTCCCTTGGATAAAGTGGACAAACCTTGATTTTACTGGGTTTGCTTCAAGTGTTTCATCTATTAAAACAATCATCTGAGAGTATTTCGTGTTGGTAAGTTTACTTATTAACTCTTTTGATCGTTCATTCCAACCGATAATGATGATATGGCCCTCGCCTTTAAAAGGAATTCTTCCTTCAGATAAGGCATCTTGTTTTGTAACGGCAGCGGCTGCCAATGTTCCAAAATAGGAGGAAACAAAACCAACACCTAACAGTATTAAAATTAACGCTGTTAGTCTGCCTAAGAAGGAATGTGGTACATAATCGCCATATCCGACTGTTGATGCAGTAATAATGGCCCACCAAATGCCATCAAAAATGGTGGGAAACGTATCAGGTTCTAATAAATGAATGGATATTCCAAATGAGAGAAACACTAGCAACGCAATTAATAGAATTCGAACGAGGAGCGGTAAACGCAAGAAACTGATATATACTCTGTTCGGCACGAATGTCACCTCTTTTCTCGTGATCTAGCTCCATCACTTAGATTTGTTGCTGAAACAGTTATTCCTATTATTGACGAAAAAGAATCGATCTAATAGGACTACTTGATAATTTTAAAAATAGGTCAATGTTCACAAAAGATACGAATATTTTTCTCTAACCTACTTGTATTTAATGCTTAAAACTTATAAATTATGGTTATTACATTAATATAGTTACAACATAGAAAGAGGGTTGGTTTCATGGGGATTGGTTTAAATACGCTACTATCAAAAATTGAAAAAACAAGGTTAGAAATGGTTGAATTAGCGCATCTTTACGGTTATTCTAATCCAAATGTAGTACAATGCAGCCAGAAACTCGATTCTCTATTAAATGTCTATTATAATTTTCGAAAACAATAATTCATGTCCAAAACATAAAACCTTCCGGCAAACCCGGAAGGTTTATTTTTGTCAAATGGGAATATTATTTTCCCAATAGGCAAACGTTAAAACGGAATTGTCCTTTTTAAGTTTTGACCTATGAGGTGAAGAAGAGTGCTTATTGAAACCAAAAAAGAGCAAAGATTTATCATCATTGCTCTGCTTGTTATAGCGGTCTATCTTTCTCCACTATTTATTCTCCAGGAAAATGCGCATATACGTGTTCATGATAATCTTGATTCGAACCTGGCTTGGTATAAGGTTTTAGCGAGAAGTGGAGAAATGTTCGGTCCTGTTAATGCGACGATACCCCAAATCATCAATGGACAATTATCGAGAAATGCCTTTGGGACTGAATACAGTATCATTGTCTGGCTTTACGCACTTTTCCCAACAATGATCGCCTATGGTTTAAGCCAAGCCCTGACAAGAATCGTAGCTTTTTTTGGCATGTATTGGCTCTTAAAAAAACACTTTTTACCTGGGGAGAAGTGGCTGTTTTTACAAATTGGAACGGCTCTTGCCTTTGCCTTAACGCCTTTTTGGCCGTCTGGGATGTTGAGTACGTTGGGGATGCCGCTTGCGCTTTGGGCACTTCTTAACATTCGCAAAGGTGAGGGAGCTTGGTCGGATTTTTTGGTTCTCACCCTCATACCTTTTTATGCAAGCATTGTTTTAGGATTTTTCTTTTTTATAACTGCGATCGGGTTCTTATGGTTAACTGATGGTTTAAGAGGGAAGGGATGGAACCTTCGTTTTTTGGCAGCGATTATTTATATGACCGTCATTTTTATGTTCGTTGAATATCGGCTCATTTTTTCATTTCTATTAATTGATGAACCGAATAGTCGGGACGAGTATCTTCATGCCACCTTGCCTTTTTGGAGAGCGATCAGGCTTACCATAAAAAATTATCTGCTCGGACACACCCATGTGATGACGGTTCATACGCTATTTATTTTACCTGCAACCATTACCGCCATATGGATTGTCTTCAGAAAAAAGCTTTGGAAGCAGGAAAGTCTATTTGTCTTTTTATTCTCACTAAATATTGTGCTATCGATCTGGTATGCTTTTTGGTTTTATGAGGGATGGGCACCTATAGTCAAGCGATTCCATTTTTTGGCTACCTTTAATTTCGCCCGTTATCATTTTTTACGGCCGATGGTGATTTATGCAGGCTTTGCCCTTGCATTAAAAGTCCTTTCGCTTCAAGGAGAGAGCTGGGCTAGAACAGCTAAGTGGTATGCCGTCTTGCAACTTCTCTTTTTGGGACTATTTAATGATGAAATCATTTATCGGGAAAAGCCTACTGTCAAAGCATTTTTTGCTGAGGAAATGTTCCATGAAATAGAGGAATATATCGCACTTCCAAAGGAAGAATATCGTGTTGCCAGTATAGGAATACACCCAGCTATCTCACAATATAACGGGTTTTACACACTGGATACCTATAATAATTTTTATCCATTAACCTATAAACATCAGTTTAGGAAAATAATTGAAAGGGAATTGGCTAAAAATAAAAAGGTTCGCAGATATTTTGATAAATGGGGCGGCCGTTGTTATATTTTTACCGCACAGCTTGGAAAACATTATATGATCAAAAAAGATTCTAAACGTCATTTGAAACATTTAGAACTGAATACGGGTGTCTTTAAAAAAATGGGAGGCCGCTTTATTTTTTCGGCGCTGCCTATCGATAACGCGAAAGAAAATCAATTATTGCTAATGAAAGTATTCGAATCGAAAACATCAGCATGGAAAATTTATTTATACAAGACTTTGTAGACAGCGGGGGTTTTAAACAGATGATGGAACCAGTTCTTACAATTGTTGTGCCTTGCTATAACGAGGAGGAGGTTTTACCTTTGACCATTGCTGAGCTTCAGCAATTGGTGAAAGAGCTGATTAACGATAGGCTTGTTTCTAAACAAAGCAAAATATTGTTCGTCGATGATGGAAGTCAGGATCGAACATGGGAATTGATTTATAAAGAGGGATTAAGAAATGAATTTGTACGAGGCTTAAAATTATCCAGAAATGTAGGTCACCAAAATGCATTACTTGCTGGTTTATTTACAGCAAAGGATCTTTCTGATTGCGTTGTATCCATTGATGCAGATTTACAGGATGATATCAATGTAATCCGTGAGTTTGTCCTGAAGTTTCATGAAGGGTGTGAAATTGTTTACGGTGTAAGGAAGGGGCGTAACACGGATACTCTCTTCAAACGAAGTACTGCCCAAGGCTTTTATAAGGTCATGGAAAAGATGGGAGTTGACCTCGTTTATAATCATGCCGATTTCCGATTAATGAGTAAAAGAGCAGTGCAAGAGTTAGAACGATTTAGCGAAGTCAATTTATTTTTACGAGGGATTGTTCCTCTCCTCGGCTTTCGCTCGGATGTAGTTTATTATGACAGGCTTGAGAGGCAAGCGGGTGAAACGAAATATCCGTTAAAAAAGATGCTCGCCTTTGCTTTTGACGGAATTACCTCCTTCTCTGTTTCGCCGATTCGCTTTGTGTTAATCATCGGATTGGTTTCTTTTTTCTTGAGTCTATTCTTTGGAATCTATTTTTTAACGCTAAAGTTTTTTGGGAATACCGAGACGGGCTGGACGTCACTGATTACTTCGATTTGGCTTATTGGCGGCCTGCAGTTAATTGCAATCGGATTGATTGGCGAGTATGTTGGGAAAATTTATAAAGAATCAAAACAGCGTCCAAAGTATATTGTTGATATCGATTCCTTTAATCTGCCAAAACCAAGACACCATTTGCTTAATCAAACAGTAGAGGATGAGTTTTATAATCTTGACCTTAGACAAATATCTGAAACCAACAACTAACTCACTTGTTCGATTTCTCCTTGTAGGCATTGTAAATACAATTATTGGTTTGACTTTTATGTTCTTTCTTCTTAACGTTGTGGGCTTATCCTACTGGACATCCACGTTTGCAGGAAATGCGATCGGGGCATGTGTAAGCTTTTTATTAAATCGGACGTTTACGTTTAAAAGTAATGTTTCCTTCCATAGAGGTCTGCCCAGGTTTTTCGCGCTTCTTTTTATTTGTTATTTTTCCGCCTATTTCTGTAGTGAGAAATTGGTCGGGCTGGCAAGTCAATTTGTTCTTCTTAGCACGTCTATTAAGGAAAATGCTTCCGTTCTATTAGGGAGTACTTTGTATACAATAGCCAATTATCTTGGACAAAAGTATTTTGTCTTCAAAAATCTAAAAACAGCGTGTTAGTTTTCCTGAAGTAGTAGTAAGCTCATTTTATTTTTTTGTCGTACAAACCTATTTCTCTGAATAAAAATGGATAGACAAGCTTCTACTCATTTATTAGGGGAGAGATATGGATGAATGTATTTTTGAGCTACATACTTTTAGGATTGTCACTAGCGGCTCCTATTGGACCGATTAATGCCGCGCAAATAGACAGAGGCATAAGAAACGGTTTTATGAACTCGTGGCTTATTGGAGTAGGTGCAGTTGTCGCAGATGGCATATATATGTTTGTTGTTTACATAGGAGTTGTCCAATTTCTTGAGACTGCATTTATGCAAACCTTTCTCTGGTTTTTTGGTTGTTTTGTACTGATGTATACAGGCATAGAAACCTTTATGAATGCAGGGAAGATTAATTTAGAGCATTCCAGAGGGAAGGAACCGCTGATCAAATCCTTTTTTTCTGGGTTCCTAATGTCGATATCCAATCCGTTAACCATTCTTTTTTGGTTAGGTATTTATGGGTCTGTACTTGCCAAAACAGCTACAACCTATAATACTGGTCAATTAGTGATTTATAGCAGTGCAATTTTTATTGGACTTTTAATCTGGGATATTGCGATGGCAAGTGTCGCTAGCAGCTTCAGACAATTTTTAACAGCCCATTTACTTGTAGTCATTTCCTGCCTATCTGGTCTTTCATTGATTGGCTTTGGGATTTATTTTGGCATGCAAGCCTTTAATATTTTACTTGGATAACAAAATAAATCCAGCGAAAAAACTCGCTGGATTTTTTATGCCGTTGGCCAAGGGTTCAGTACTTTTTTCTTAGTCTTTTTCCATTTGAACGACATGATTAAGGTAATTGCTCCAATAATCACAAGAAAGGCTAAGCTTATAAAAAAGCCGGGTCTGCTTGTTTTGTGAAAAAGTGTTCCACTGACAGCAATTAAAATAAAGAGGGCACCAATTGAATACATTATTTTTTCCTTTAGCTTTAACTCTAAGATTTTTCTTGAGGATGCAAGGATAAAGAGCCAATTATAAAGTAGCATTAATGCTGCTCCTGTTGTCACCCACTCATAAATTTGATCTGGCAGTACCAGTGCGGATACAATCGACGCAGTAATTCCAAGCATTGTAACTAGCAGTGCAGGGAGTGGAACCTTTAATTTTCCCTGTTTTGAAAAACTTTCAGGTGCATCGCCTTCTTCTCCAAGGGTAACAAGAACGCTTGTAACGCCATAAAGAGATGCTGTCATTGTCGAAAATCCTGCTATAATTAATGCTGCATTAAATAAATGCGGAACAAAAGTTAGATGGTAAGCATCTAAGGCAACCACAAATGTACTTTCCTTTGTATTAAATTGATTCCATGAAACGATGATGACCGCTAGGCCGATGGAAATAACATAAATAACCATCAGCGTAAACAACATCACTTTTCCTGCTTTTGGAGCCTCCTTTGGATCTTTTAAATTTGTTGCCATTAAACCTAAGATTTCTATTCCCCCGAAGGCATAGAAAGCAAATATTACAGCCGACCACAAACCTTTAAAGCCATGTGGAAGGATTTCGCTTCTACTATTCGGGTAATGAATCGGGTGATCCCCATTAATGACCCCAAAAATGGCTAGCAAAGCAATAACGATAAACATTAGTATCGCTGAGATTTTTAAGATGGCAAGAATATTTTCGAGCTTGTTTAAAACTTTTACTCCAATTAAAATAACGGCTAATCCTAAAACAGCGTATATTGTGGCGAAAATCCATAAAGGTACTTTTGGAAGCCAGAAACGAGAAAAAATGGAGAGGGCCGTCATTTGGCTTCCCATGATTAGCACCTCTGAGGACCAGTAAACCCAGCCGCTGCTAAATCCTGCCCATCTTCCATAGGCTTTCTTGGCATACGACCTAAAACCGCCCTTAAGAGGCTCTTGGGAAGTCATCTTTGACAGAGCATCATAGACAAAATAGGTACCAAGGGCAGCGATCATAAACGCAACTAAAATAGATGGGCCAGTCATCTTAATTGCTAAACCAGAGCCAAGGAAAAAACCTGTCCCAATTGTGCAACCGACTCCAAATAAGGAAAGCTGCCACCATTTCATGTCGTTTTTTTCGCCCGCACCGGCTTTAGATTTACTCATTGAAATTCTCCTTTAACTAAATATCCCGTCCGGTTGCTCCTGGTGATTTGTCGGTATTATCTTGATTATTATATTCTGGATCATTAAGGCCTGGCTTTTGCGTTTTGTTACCACCTAAATATACTGCTTGATGTTCCTTTTGCTCTTGTCTGAATTTATCAAAGTTTTCATTAACCACATTATCTCCTCTTTTCTCCTAAATGATATTTATTAAGATACTCGTCTGTTCAATTCTTATTCAGTTAAAAATTGATGCATTAGTTAGGTTTTTGATGGAATTAAATTTTCATTACATAATCAACCACGAAAAAAATGAAAATATAAGAGAACGAAAAAAATAAAAACAATAAATGCTGAAATAGATCGAGTAATAAATAATTGCGCTTTTCATTGAAAGGGGTTTATCACATGTTATCGACACAGCAGCTAGCTGAGTTACGGTTACAGTTGTTACAGGAAAAGAGTGAAGTGGAAGGGCATTTAGAACAAAATGATCATTTTGGATTAGAAAGAGGTCATTTTCATGAGTCAATGGGGGAGTTATCCAGCATTGATAACCATCCAGCTGATGAAGGAACAGAATTATATGAACGGGAGAAAGATATTGCTTTAAATGAACATTATCAATTTGAACTAAGAAATATAAATCATGCATTAGAAGCGATGGAAAATGGAACCTATGGAAACTGTGAGGTATGCGGAAAGGAAATACCGTTAGAACGTTTAGAGGCCTTGCCAAATACAACCTATTGTATTGAGCACAGCCCCGATCAGGTTACTTCTCACAAACGACCAGTTGAAGAAGGCGTTTGGATGCCGCCATTTGGTAAGTTTGATATGGATGAAAAAGATGAGAATGTAGCATATGATGCCGAAGATTCTTGGCAGACGGTTGCAGCATGGGGAACATCCGAAACTCCATCCGATTTAGCCTTCCCACAGGATAGTTATAGTGATATCTATTCTGAAGCAGACGAAAATATTGGCTATGTTGAGGACTATGAAAATTTTGTTGGAAATGACATGTATGGAAAGGAAATCAAGGTTTATCCAAACCCTCAGCATGAAAAATACGAAGATGCCCTTGATGAGGAAGGAATCATGACAAGCTTTGGGGATTTACCTGCATTTGAACACGACCCTTACGTTGATCATGATGAAAAATGATGGATTAAAAAAAGAAAACAGCTTTCAAGTGAGAGCTGTTTTCTCCAATTTTATTGTTTATCGTAGCCTTTTTGTGGAATGGGGATATCCTTACCATTTACATCATCAATAACGGCACCAATTTCACCTTCAGTATACGTGTCACTAGCTTGCTCATGTGTAGTGGCAAGCCCGGCAGAAAGGTCATCCGATTCTTGATAATAACTTGGATGATAGAAACTACCTGCCAATTCTTTTTTTGGATTAGCTTTCTGATTCTTATTGTCCATCTTAATTCCTCCCTTTTATGTTTGATACAAGGGTATTTTTTTCTTTTTTTAACAGGATTACTCCCCATAAAAAATAAATCTCAAATGGAGGTTACATTATGAATGAAAAAAATGAATTCCCATCTCGGGAAGAATTAGACGAAGCTTTTCATTTTCTGCATGACCAAATCAATAAAATTTCTGTTGTTGAAGAGATCGAAATGGTAAAAGAGGAAAGTCAAGGTGAAGAAGGATTATGATTTTGTATATGCCCAACATATCTTGAAGCAGGCAAGACTTTTTCTCTAGACCCATCTAGGTTACGTTTGCTATGATTTCTAGAGGTAATTTTAAAGGTGGTTTACTTATGGAGATGAGAGAAACTCTGGCTAAAAAAGTAGCCTGGATCAGTGTAATCAGTAACATTATTCTTACATTAGGAAAAATAGTCATTGGTTGGTATGGACATAGTGACGCGGTCTTTGCGGATGGGATCCATTCAGCAGCAGATGTCTTTGCTTCAGTCATTGTGCTGTTAGTGATTAAAATTGCTAATAAGCCTGCCGATGATGAACATCCTTATGGACATGGGAAGGCCGAAGTCATTGTTTCAGGCATTATTGGTATATTGCTTTTTCTCGTCGCCATTTATGTGGTTTACGAAGGCATTAGCGGTTTCTTTCATGAAGTGGAATCACCAAGCATGCTGGCGATGTGGGTCGCTCTATTTTCGTATGTAACCAAAGTTATTTTATACCGCAGTTCATTAAAGGTTGCGAAACAGAATAAGAGTAAAGCCATTGAAGCGATTGCCCTAGACCATAAAGCAGATATTGTCGCATCAATTGCTGCTGCAATCGGGGTTCTCCTTTCAATAGCCGGTAATCGATTCGATATCCATTTTTTACTATACGGGGATAAGGCAGCAAGTATTTTTGTCGCCTATTTAATTTTTAAAATAGCGAGGGAAATGTTAACAGAGGCATTTGATATTTTACTTGAACGTAATATTAATACAGAGACACTTCAAGAATACATCGCGGTTGTAAACGAGTTCCAAGAGGTAAAACGAATTGACCGGATTAGAGCAAGAGAACTGGGTCATTATGTATTGGTGGATTTACGTATAGCAATCGATCACTTTAAAACGATCAAGCAAGGGCATGACCTCGCAAAATTAATTAAACAAAATCTTATGGATAAATTTGATAACATTCAAGAAGTTTTAATTCATTTAAATCCCTATTTTGAGGAAGATGAATAATTCCAAAAAAACTCCTTTGTACTTTCGATGATTTGGGTTTATGATAGGAAAGGATATATAAAAGGTTAGAGGGAGTTGATATTTTTGAGTTATTCCGTAGACCCGGACCCAAGTAGGCGAGGGGAAGTCAATGTTATCTTTGAATGGATTGAATTGAATATCAAGAATATCAACTCTAGAAAAGGTTGTTGGCTTCCTCAAACAAATTGAGTGAGGAGGTTAAGTCATGCTGGAAATATTTAAAAGCACGGAGACAAAAGTTTTAGAACAAGTAGATGTAATCTCAAAAGGCTGCTGGGTCAATATGTATGCCCCAACACAAGAAGAAATTAATAAGGTATCAATGGATGCTCAAGTGGATGTTGATATCATCAAAGATGCCCTGGATGATGAAGAACGCCCGAGGATTGAACGTGATGATGGCCGGGTCTATATCATTGTCGATTTTCCCTACATTGTTCATGATGAAGATGGTTTTGCTGGTTATGAAACCATTCCAATCGGTATAATTCTTACGGACGAATGTATCATTACCGTTTCCTTAAAAGATACACCGATTTTAGAAGAATTTCGGAAAAACAGAGTGAAAGAGTTTTTTACGTTTAAAAAGACACGCTTTGCGTTGCAAATTCTGTTTGTCATCTCTTCTTATTATCTTCGGTACTTAAAGCAAATTAACAAGAAAACAAATGAAATTGAACGCGTTGTTCATCAATCGTTGAAAAATAAAGAGCTATTCGCCTTTCTGGCTTTAGAGAAAAGTTTGGTTTATTTTACGACCTCGTTAAAGTCAAATAAGGTTGTCCTCGATAAAATTTTACGCTTTAACTATTTAAAAATGTATGAAGAAGACAAGGACTTATTAGAAGATGTTATTATTGAAAAAACACAGGCGATTGAAATGGCCGAAACCTATCGCTCGATCTTAACAGGTATGATGAATGCCTTTGCATCGATTATTTCTAATAACTTAAACATTGTAATGAAATTCTTAACTTCCATTACAATTATTTTATCCTTCCCAACGATGGTAGCGAGCTTTTATGGGATGAACGTTGATATACCATTCCAGCATGCTACTCATTCCTATGCTATACCACTAGTAATCTCTGCTTTTTTAACAAGTTTAACAGCCTTCGTTTTTTGGAAAAAGAAATATTTTTAGATAACCAGTCCTGCATAGGGCTGGTTTTTTACATTTTCCTCTATTTTATCGTAATAGAAAATTAAAAGTTTTCCCAATTATATAGTGCTGATTATTTGATATTTACTATTGATTTTTTGAATAGGCTTAAATATCAATAGTAAAAGGAGGAGTTTCTGGTTGAAGAAAAGAAAAATTATAGGATCTGCACTACTTAGTTTTATGATGGTTATTTCAATGTCTGCAACCGCAGCATTCGGGGAGCGAACAAACGGACAGGAATCTTATCGGGTGCTAATTCAAGGCCCAGCCTCTGAAAAGGCAAGAGTCAAAGCGAATTTCGGTGTCCGCTGGGATTTTGCAAGCCAAGGATTTTCAACAACTGTTAATGCAAAGCAATATCAAGCACTATTAAACAATAAGAATTTAACAATTGAAAGATTACCAGAATTACAATTTATATCTAACACAGAATTAGCAGCGAAGCCTGGTGGTACTGCAGGATCAATTCCTAGTGATCAAACACCATGGGGGATTCAAGCGATGTATAACGATGCAACTGTCGCTAAAACATCAGGTGGAAGCGGAATAAAGGTAGCGGTCCTTGATACCGGTGTTAATGTAAATCATGCTGATTTAACTAGAAATATAGAACAATGTAAGGATTTTTCGCAAAACAAGACTTCATTGGTTGAGGGAAGCTGCGCCGATGGCAATGGCCATGGAACACACGTCTCCGGAACCGTGCTTGCGAACGGCGGGAGTAATGGTCAAGGAATTTACGGAGTCGCACCAGATGCAAAGCTTTGGTCCTATAAAGTATTAAACAACCGTGGCAGCGGTTATTCTGATGATATTGCAGCAGCGATTCGCAGGGTAGCTGACGAAGCCAAAAGCACAGGAGCGCACGTGATCATTTCTATGTCGCTTGGGTCTAGTACTAAGGATTCACTTATATCCAGTGCAGTGGATTATGCCTATGGAAAGGGTGTACTAGTTGTTGCAGCTGCCGGAAATGATGGTCCTACCAGCAATAGTATTGGATATCCTGGGGCATTGGTGAATGTTGTAGCGGTTGCGGCATTAGAAAATGTCCAGGAAAATGGCACCTATCGTGTCGCAGACTTTTCATCGCGAGGGAACCCGAATTCGGATGGAGACTATGTGATTCAAGAACGTGATGTAGAGGTATCTGCACCAGGAAGAGCAATTGAGTCGACTTGGAATGATGGCAGCTATAACACCATTAGTGGAACGTCGATGGCGACACCACATGTATCAGGGCTTGCAGCCAAGATTTGGGCAGCCAGTCCATCCATGTCGAATGTCCAACTACGAATAGAACTTCAAAACCGTGCGAAAGTTTATGATATTAAAGGAGGTACTGGATCAGCGGCGGGTGATGATTACACATCAGGATTCGGTTTTCCAAGGATAAAATAAATCATATAAGGGTTATCAGGTTAGGGAGCCTGATGACCCTTTGAGATTTAACTCTAAAATTTCCAAATAATTAGAAATAACTATCAGTAGGGAGCCATTTGTTGTAAAATAGGTATAAAAGAAAGGTGCATCTGGTGGCAATATGGAATTTGGAGCCTTAATAAAATTCTATCGAACGCAAAGAGGAATTACCCAAGCAGAGCTTTCCAAAGGGATTTGCTCAGTCCCGCATTTAAGTAAAATTGAAAACAATTCTAAAGAAGCAAACGAAGAAACAATTTCCCTGTTACTCAAGCGGCTAAATATAAGCCTAGAAGAGATGGAGGAAAAAGAAGAAAAAATCAAAATCTTACTTAGGAGTCTAGACGGTAAGATTAATTTTTATCTAAGGGATGAAATAGAAGAAAATTATCAGAAACTAGTGAAAATAGAACACCTCATCCCATTCTCCAAATATATGTATATTTACGAGCTATATAAATTTAGATATCTTATATTTAAGGGACTTGTTGAAGATGCAGAGCATCAAAGAGCTCTTTTATATAAGCAAAAGAAAAATTTTTCCCAACATGAAGATTATTTATTTCGATACTATCATGCGATATTCTTAATGTGGAAGGGTCAATATCAAAATGCGGATGATATCCTCGATGTTTTACATACAGAAAATAATAATGAAGTATCAAGTGGGGAATTTCTCTATCATCGATCACTTGTAAAAAGCTCACTTGAGCAATCAGGACATGCTATCCATTTTGGTAAGATGGCCCTGCAAATATTCATGAATCAGCATAACTTCATCCGAATTCTCCATACACTTATGCTGCTCGGGATTAATTATACCCACTCCAATATATATGAGGAAGCACAGGAGTATTTTCAGCACTTAATCCGCAACGCAGAATTATTAAAGAAAGATAAATTACTTCCCCAGATCTATCATAATATGGGCCATTTGCAATTTAAAATGAAGAATGCAAAGGAAGCTCTGTACTATTATCAAAAAAGTTTGGCCTTGCAGCCAAACAAAAATCAGCACTATCTAGTCACATTACATGCGATTGGGGAGCTGTACCATTCACTTAACTCCATCGAAAAAGCAAAAGATTGCTTCCAAGAAGTTAACTTATTGTCAAAAGAGCTGGGGGTTAAAAAATATAGACTCTTGGCGGAATTTTATCTCCTCCACATGACCTCGCCAGCAAAAGCGTTTAAATATTTGGAATCTAAGGTAATTCCCTACTTTGAAGAGGAAAATGAACATAGTGATGACCTAACCTGTTTTTATAAAATGCTTGCAGATTATTACAATCAAAAGGGTCTGGTTATTGATGCCGTTACTTATTTAAATAAAATAACTTAAATCAAAGGAGGCAATTTATATGAAAAAGTTTGTTGTCATAATGTTTTCAATCTCACTGATTGCACTTTTTACTTCAACTAAGGATGTGAAAGTGTCAACGTCAAGCAGTGACATGGCCTATTCAACTGGTGGACCTGCATATCATCCCATTCAACCGCCAATTGGCTGATCGTTATTAAAAATCCCTGAACTGATCAGGGGTTTTTTTTGAGGATTGGAATGTTAATTAAAATTAAGGCAGACAATACTAGGAAAATATTATTATGAAAGAGGTGATAAAAATGAAAAAAGAAAAATCTCCAAGTGAGAAAAATGAGGGGAAATCAGTCGACGAACTTTACGGACTGGAACCGAAAATGAGTTTACAGTCAGTTAATTTCGCTCCAAGTGAAAATACACTCTTAAATGAACATTTTGAAGGGGAAGAGAAACAGTGTGATTAATGATGTCACCTTTTTATCTATTTTTAGCTGATTAGGAATGAAACGTGCTTGAATTAGGGCATGCTATTGACATGTGTTTTTTATTACGGAAAGAATGAAGGAGGAAAACATGAAATCATTTGTTGTCGGATTCCATCAAGAAGATAATGTAGATAGCATGCAGATTCAAAAGCTTAGTCAAGAAGATTTTACGAAAGCCTCGGAAGGTGGAACAAGGCATTTATTTGAGCTCGACACAAACATTGGTCTATTTGTGTTTTTTGATGCAGAAGATGAGGACGGAGACCTCTCTTATATGGTATTGCATTATGAGGAAGACAATGAAGACCCAGTTGGCTGCTATTCCTTCCAATTGAAGGACTTTTACGAATTTATGGCGCTATTCTTAAATGACATGGAGTTTAATGAGGAACCAGACGATGAGGACGAGGAAGAATATGGCCCGATTCATCATCTAGCCCATCTTCTGTTCCATGTAGTCGAAGAAGGAAAGGATCTCGAGGTATAACGAGGGGGCATTTTTTGAAAAAGATGCTAGCTTTCCTTAATATTATGATAGAGGACACCTAATTTAGGTGTCCTCTATTGGTTTTGATCGATATTTTTCTTAAATGGGGTAATTCAAGTGGTGCATTTTTGATTTATGTGCGAATTTCTGCGTTCAATGGGCGAATCTACAGAATTAATGAGCGAATTTAGGAGTTTAATGGGCGAATTTCGCAGCTTTATGAGCGAATCATTTTTATCCTGTTAATAAATTTGAAATTAAAACTCACCATGGGAAGCTCTTTGGAGCATAGGACCAGGATCTGTACTTTCCAAGGCATTGCAGATTACAAGATAGCAGTATTCTTTTTGCTACATCCCGTGATTTTATATGAGCAAATTCCCGAAACTGCTTATTTGTTATCGTCTGACCAAACAGCAGAAAATAATCGTTCAGTGCGTTAATATGTGCATCTTTTGGAAAAGTATCGCAGGCAGGACAGTACCATTTTTGGTTCTTACTGACAAGGGAATGATTAGAGTGGGTAGGACAGTGGACACCCGTTAACAGGTCACATTTCTGAATACCGTATTTATTCAATACATAGCTTGTCGGAAGGGTATTCATTTTCATTAAGAGGCGGCAAAGCTTACGGAGGTCTTTAGCGGTCAATAGCGGTTTCGGATATTGTTTCTCTAAAAGGGTAATTTTGTTTAAGAAGACGTCGGCCTTACATACTCGAGGTTTAACTTTGTAGGCATTTTTTCCTGGAACAGCATATGTTATAGCTATTACTAATCACAACTAAATATTCAACTGAAACTGGAGGGATATGATTTGCAGCAAGAAGTTTCTGTAAGTATTTTTGATGTCTTTCTCCCTGAGCAATCGGATAACCGTATCCTTTTTCAATACCATTGTTGATTTGAATAAACTGTTCATTTTCAGTATCAAATATTAACTTTCCGGCCATGTTTTTTACATCGATTGCTAGGGCAAATTCAGGTGTTAGAAGTAGGGTATCAATTTGGCAGTTGTAGTCACCATCAGGTAGGTTTAAATCGTGGAGGATCATATATTTCTGCTGTGGAAGGTCACGATAATAGTACTCGAGCGATTTCTCACCAAGGTAGCCGGCCTGCCTCCTTCCAAGCTCTTCTAAAATTTGTTGGTACTTTTGGTGACTGTTGGGGAGTCGCCGCAGTAAAGCTTCTAATATAAGCATAATTAATGGTTTTGTCCGTTCTTTTATTAGCAAAATAAACACTCCTCTCAATTTATGAATGAATTCTAGTAGTAGTATAGAAATTCCTGCCGAATTTTATCGATTTTTGTAAAATATTTTTCCGAATATATTTCAATGAGCGCTTTTCGGAATTCAATGAGCGAATCCACGTATTTAATGGGCGAATCTACAGATTTAATGAGCGAATTTCGGCGTTTAATGGGCGAATTTATAGTTTCAATGAGCGAATCCCTTTTTTGCACATAACAATCCTTAAATTTGATAAAACATCTCGATAACGATACCATTATCATGATTTACAAAGGGAGGATACAAACATGAGTGAAATTTTCCAAAGGGGTATTGACCGTGTTTGGACGGTACAGCATCACCAGAATAGTCCGATACATATAGCGGGAATGGTTTTGGATCCAAATCAAATGAAAGAGTCAGATCCATTTCTATTTCTAGCAGAAGATTTTTTTAAAAAAGGTACCTTTGATTTCCACCCGCATCGTGGGATTGAAACAGTGACTTATGTGATTGAGGGAAAACTTGAGCATCAGGATAATAAAGCGGGACGGGGGGAGCTTGAGCCTGGTGATGTCCAGTGGATGACAGCCGGAAAAGGCGTGATCCATATCGAAGACCCGGCTGAAGGAGAGACCGTTCATTCCTTGCAGCTATGGGTGAACCTGCCGCGTGAGCACAAAATGGCAGAACCGCGTTATCAAAATCTCCGTGCCAAAGACATGCCAGTGCGCGAAGAGGATGGGGTATTAATCAGAATTTTTTCCGGTTCATCAGGCGGCATTCAATCGACAACGAAAAATTATGTTCCGGTGACAATGGTTGAAATCAACTTACAACCAGGAGCAACCGTTACCCAGGATCTTCCGGGAGACTACAATGGCTTCATGTACGTTTTAGAAGGGAAAGGTCAGTTTGGAAAAAGTAAGACAGAGGCCGAAAAAGGCAATGTGCTTCTGCTAGGAAAAGGCGAGCCGGGACAAATCAGTGAAGTTACTATTACCGCCAGGGAATCTCTACGCGTGTTGTTATATGCAGGAAAACCACTTAATGAGCCAATCGTTGCGAGGGGACCTTTTGTCATGAACACCGAAGAAGAAATCCGCCAAGCCTATCGCGATTATATGGACGGGAAGTTTGCAGAATAAGATAACAAAAATAAGCACTTGGGATAAAAACGCCCAAGTGCTTATCTATTATCCTTTTATCTGTTTTTTACTGACTTCTACCCGGGCATTGCCCATAAAAAAGATTGTAAACGCCGCAATCGCAATAGGAATCAATGTTAGTAAAAAGGTATGTGTGATTGAATCCGACATCGCATGAACAATTTTATCTAAAATTAAATCTGGAATTTTTGAGCGTTCACTCGCTTGGAAAATTTGGCGTGGATCGCCCATTTTAAAATCTCCTGCACCCTGCATGCCTTTAAACGCATCTTTCAATTTATCCGTAAACAAATTGTTTTGCAGGCTTCCAAAGATTGTTACCCCAAGTGTCATTCCAAATGACCGTAAAAATGAGTTTGTTGAGTTGGCTGTTCCGCGGTATTGCGGCTCCAAATTGTGCATGGAAGCAGTTGGTAATAAAGAAAAGGAAAAACCAACCCCGAAGCCAACCAAAATCATATAAATCGTCAGCAAGGAACGTGCTGTATCGACAGTTAAGGTACCGAGGAAGTACATGCCAAGAACGTATGAAATAATCGAAACAATCATCAAATTGCGGTAGGAGGTTTTCGTCAAGAAAATCCCGCCCACTGAACTCCCTGCAACAGACCCGAGCATCATTGGTGTTAAAATCAATCCAGCATTCTTAGCCGACCCACCATATACCGCCTGAACGAAGATTGGTATAAACACGGTTAAAATAATAAACGTACCGCCGTATAAAAAGGACAAGATTTGCGAGGTGGCAAACAAGCGCCTTTTGAAGAGCCAGAGTGGTAGAATCGGTTCAGCAGCCTTTATTTCAGCAATGAAAAAGGCCACAAAAAAGACGAAGAAGCTTGCAAACAATGCGATGATTGGAGTAGAATCCCAAGCATATTCTTTCCCGCCTAGCTCAAGGGCAAACATTAAGCTCACCACCGAAATGACCAGTGTTATCGCCCCAAGCCAATCAACCCTTTGCTTGGAATGCTGTAATGATTCATGATAATAACGAACGATTAAGTAAATCGATACAATTCCAATTGGCACATTCACATAGAAAACCCAGTGCCAACTAATATAATCAGTTATGTAGGCTCCAAGTAACGGCCCTAAGACGCTGGATGCGCCAAAAATTGCCCCCAACAAACCGGTCATTTTTCCGCGGTTTTCAGGTGGGAAAATATCAAAAACAATCGTAAAAGCAATCGGCATCAGGGCTCCGCCGCCGATCCCCTGAATGGCACGGAAAATACTTAATTGAACGATGCTCTGGGCAATACCGCATAATGCCGAGCCAATCAGAAAGACGATGAGTCCAAAAATAAAAAAGCGTTTCCGTCCGTACATATCGGAAAGCTTACCGAAAATAGGCATTCCTGCCATTACCGCTACCATATAGGCAGAGGTGACCCAAATAAATTTATCAAAGCCGCCGAGGTCTGCTACAATGGTAGCCATCGCCGTAGCTACGATCGTATTGTCCATAGCTGCCATTAAAATTGCTAACAGTAAACCAGCAACGACTGGTTTTAGATTCGTATCTTTTTTAATCATAAAATTTCCCCTTACTCTAGAAAATGATAAGTAATGAAACCGCTCCTTGTAAGTATTTTAAAATATTTAGTAAGATTACCAAAGCTAATGATAATCAAGTTAAACCAATTTTAAAAGGAAGGGTTTAGACTGTCAATTTTTATGTAAAAACCATCTTGTACTCACAATGAAGAAAAGGGACTCAGCTGCTGAGTCCCTCTCTTTTATTTAAACTTAACGTTGGAAAAACTCGACTTTTTCACCATCGGGTCCTTGCACAAAGAAATTACGATATCCATTCGGAAGTGTCACGATCTCATCACTAATGAAAACAACGTTGACGCCCTTTAAACGGTTGAATTCCTCTTCTATATTGTCCACTAAAAAGGCGATGTGATTAACTTTCCCTTCAGTTGGAAGGTCGGGATTTCCACCATACACTAATTCTAATTCTGTTTCGTCTGACCCATTGAACCCAAGGAAGGCTAAATTTATCGTACCGTTTGCAATCGTAAATTGGTCTTTTAACTCCATCCCAACTACTTTTTGATAAAAAAGAAGTGAGGCATTAAGGTCATTTACCATTACGCCGACATGGTCCATTTTCTTTACTGTCATCTGGCTTCCCCCTTTATATACCCTTTTTTAAGCTTTTAAAACATCATGGTCAACATAACGTTCACCGTTTATTTCACTAATAACATTAATCGCCACCTTGGCACCGTCGCCAGCAGTAATAATGGTATGCATACTCACACCGGCAACTGTTCCTGCTGCCCAAATGCCGTCAATATTTGTTTTTCCAGTAGAATCCACGTCAAAAATAGTCTTGATTCTTGGCTCTGTACCTGGCTTTGTTTGTAATCCCGCTGTTTCAGCTAGATCAACAGACATACCAGTGGCAAGGATAACATGTTTAGCCTCATATTCCCCTTGATCGGTTTCAACTTTAAAACCGCTTTCAGTTTTACTGATATTTGAAACCGTAGCTTGGACAATTTCTGCACCGAATTTGCTGGCTTGTTTCTTACCAGTTTCAACTAGGTCAGGTCCAGTAATTTCTGCAACACCATAATGGTTCTCAATCCAAGCACGCTTGGTCACACTTTTATCATTATCAATAACCAATGTTTTCTTACCAGCTTTGGCTGTAAATAGGGCTGCACTTGCTCCTGTAGGCCCAGCACCAACAATTAATACGTCAAACATGTGAATTACCTCCATTATATTGAAAATTTAATTTCAAAATAAGCTTAGCGTAATTAGAAACTTATGTAAAATGAACTGCCCATCCGAGAAACTTTTTCTTAATGGCAGCCCATTAAAGAACGATTAGTGCTGGCAGCAAAATAAAAAGAACCATCATTTCCTGCTTCGGATTGATGGTTCTTGTAGTTAAATTATCCATTTTTAAAAGGGTATAGCAAGTATTAAGAGTTAATGTTATTTAACTCTGTTTTATGTTCCTTAAACGCTGCTTGTTTCCGCGTATGAAGAAAGTAATAAAGAACAATACCCAAAAGAATATAGAATGAACATAAGAAGTAGAGCGAGCTATAATCCATTTTTGCGGCCGCTAAGCCTAAAAGAAACGAGCCTAATGCAATCCCAATATCATAGATTGATAGGAAAGTAGCTGTAGCTAACCCTCGTTTTCTAGGCGCAGCATCTTGAATAGCAATGGTTTGAAAGGTTGGAAAAAGTGTTCCCCAGCCTAAACCAATCATTCCTGCTGAAAGGAGAAAGCTGAGTGCGCTGCCGCTTTGACTTAAAATAAACATCCCAATGGCAAACAATACGATGGATGGATAGACAATCACATTGGGACCATGCTGGTCTAACCATTTTCCAGTAAAAGGTCTTGAAATCAATAAAACAATCGCATAGACGACAAAGAAAAGACTAGAAATCTCGGTAAGGTGTATTTCAGTGGCAAATATAGATACGAAAGAAAGAAGCGCTGAATAAACGATGGCAAGAAAGCAGCCGACAATTGCGATAGGAATGGCGGAAACTTCGAAAAAGTTTCGAAATGAAAACGCAGAATGGACGACCATGTGGTCTGCTTGCCCCATTTCTTTAACCTTTACGCTTAAACCTGTAATCAGGGCCCCAATCGCGACAATGACACTGACGATAAACAGGGTTTTTGCTCCCCATTGCTGAATGGCCGTTAAGCCGATAAATGGCCCAAGCACCATCGCCATATTCGTCGACATAATAAAATAGCCCATGCCTTCACCACGGCGTGAAGTCGGAATGAGATCCGCCACGATTGCCCCTGCAGCGGTTGTTGCCATGCCAAAACCAATTCCATGTAATAACCGAATGAAAAGAAAACCAATGATTGTTTTTGGAAAAAAGTATAACAGGGAGGCGCCTGAGAAAATTATCAGTGCGGTAAGCAGCACCTTTTTGTGACCAGCTTTTTCAAGCCATTGACCAGCCAGAGGACGGGAGATAATCGCTGAAAATAAAAAGACCGTTGTCATCAATCCCGCTTCTGATGCATTGCTATGGAACTCCTGTATCGCATATATAGGAAGTGTGACAAGTAAAACATAAAAGGTTAAAAATAGAAAGAAGTTACTTAAAGAAATACTTATAAAACTTTTCGTCCATAATTTAGGTTTATTCATATGATCCGCTCCTTTTATAACAGCTGTTGCAACCAGCTTTTTTGCAAATTTAAAAGCTCTTCCTGTGATGTTTCTGGGAAATGCTTCAATATTGACTGATTCGTTTCAAAGACTCTTCTTTCCCATTCGGGGAACATCTTTAACGCCACATCTGTTAATTGAATCAGTTTCTCACGTTTGTCTTTACCGGGGACCTGACGTACGTATCCTTGCTTAACAAGCCGTTGAATGGTACGGGTCATTGGAGGTGCTTCAACAAATAAGTAATCACAAAGTTCTTTTTGGCTTAAAGAGCCTTTGGTTTTTAAAACAAAAATGACAGACCATTGTGACCCGTATAACCCTAATGGTTTTAATGCTTCATTGAGTGTATTGGTAAGATGGCGTGATAGCTGATGCAGCGTATGGAATAATTCGTGGCTATTCATTTATGTAGGTCACCTCAAAAATTGCTAATTAGTTACCTAGGTAACTATAGTGGATTTGTTGGAATATGTCAAGAAAGGCTCACAGATTTAAGGCTGTAAATCCGGTTCGCGGAATCATGTTTTGGTTTGGCGGAATTCCACACAACATTGGCGGAATCCCAAACTAGTTTGGCGGAATTCAATCCACTTTTGTCGGAATAACGACAAGAGGTGCTCACGGAAAAAGAAAAATTCCGCGGAATGACGAACTTATTCCGCGGAATCTCATATAAAATCCTTATCTTAACACATTAAAATACCTAGCTTCTGGATGGGCAAATACCATCGCCGAAACAGACGCTTCCGGTTCCATCATACAGCCTTCTGTTAGTTGAATTCCGATTTCTTCCGGTTGAATCAACTTAAACAGCTTTCTCTGATCTTCTAACTCTGGACATGCTGGATATCCAAACGAAAAACGCTGTCCCTGATAATGTGCGGCAAAACGGTCCTGCATGGTAAAATCGAGCGGATCCGGGAATCCCCAGCGATCGCGCATTTGCCGGTGAATTAATTCCGCAAAGCCTTCCGCCGTTTCAAGTGCCAATGATTGAAGTGCATGGCACTCCAAAAAGCGTCCTTCTGCTTTAAATTGATCTGCCTTTTCACGAATTCCTCTACCAGCCGTGACGGTGAAGAAGCCGACATAGTCCTTTTCTCCGCTATCAACTGACTTTAGAAAATCAGCTAAGCAAAGACCTGGTGCTGATTCCTGACGTGGGAAGTCGAAGGTTTCCAAAATTTGATCAGGATTTTCCGGATGATAAATAATGACCTTATTCCCATCGGATTGTGCTGGGAAAAATTGATAAACAGCGGCAGGCTTAATCCAATTGTTTGCACTAGCATTTGCTAGTAATTGATCCACCACTTCTTTTACCTTAACTGCCTTTTCATTCTTCTCGGCTAATAACTTCGCAATTTTCCCTTTTACACCGAGATGGTGGCCAATCAACATTTGCATATTGATATATGGTTCGATATGAGAAAGTGAATACGATTTAAGGATATGTCGCTTTGTATCCATTGGCGTAAATACAGGAGCCTTTGTCGATACCGCTGGCTTCGGTTTTACGGCAACGGAAACAGTGGATGGACGTTCATACTCCCTCGGCACATTTAAAGAGGCTAGCTTTTCATTTTTCTCAAGCATTAATTTCTGAACTTCCTCTTCCGAATTCAATTGATTCGCAATGGCTAAACCATTCATTGCATCCTTTGCATAAAGGACCAGGCCGTCATATTCCTTGGCAATCTTCGTATCTGTGAATTTCCGAGACAGCGCCGCACCGCCAACGAGGATAGGTACTGCAATACCGGATTCCTTCATATCCTGTGCTGTTAACACCATTTGCTGCGCAGATTTCACCAGCAAACCTGATAAACCAACCATGTCTGGTTTTTCTCTAAGAATGGCTTGAACCAAGTCAGTTGGATTCACCTTAATCCCAAGGTCGATTACTTCATAGCCATTATTACTAAGAATAATATCGACGAGGTTTTTACCAATATCATGCACATCACCTTTTACGGTAGCTAAAATGATTTTCCCCTTGGTAGAAGAAACATCGCCTTTTTCCATATGTGGTTCTAAATGCGATACGGCTGCTTTCATTACTTCAGCACTCTGGAGCACCTCAGCAACGATAAGCTGGTTGTCGTTAAAAAGACGACCAACCTCTTTCATCCCGTCCATTAATGGTCCATTAATAATATCAAGCGGAGCAGGATAAGTTTCAAGGGCTAGGTCTAAATCTGGAAGCAAGCCTTCTTTCGTACCTTCAACTACATAATAGGCGAGTCTCTCTTCTAAGGTCATATTTGGAACGGTTGTTTTCGGTTCTTTCTTTTTGCCACGGTAAAATTCAGTGAATGTAGCGAGCGACTCATCTGTTGTATCAAACAAGAGAGCCTCCGCTAATTGAACTTCTTCTTTTGAAATAGATGCAAACCGTTCTAGTTTTTCTGTATTAACAATAGCATAATCAAGTCCAGCCTGGGTGCAGTGGTAAAGGAAGACAGAGTTTAGAACTTCTCTACCGACTGGAGGGAGGCCGAAGGAAACATTACTAATTCCAAGAATCGTTTGTACTTCTGGGAGTTGCTCCTTGATTAACCGGATGCCTTCTACTGTAGCCTTGGCGGAACCAATATATTGTTCATCACCCGTACCAACTGGAAACACGAGCGGATCAAAAATGAGATCCTGCGGCTTCAGATGATATTTGTTCACTAATAAATCATGTGACCGTTTGGCAATTTTTAGCTTTTGCTGCGCAGTTACTCCCATGCCTTCCTCATCAATGGTGCCTACAACGACAGCAGCACCATAGCGATGGATTAATGGGACCACTGCTTCAAATCGTTCTTCACCATCTTCAAGGTTAATCGAATTGATAATTGCTTTTCCTTGTGAATATTTAAGGGCTCTCTCGATGACCTTTTCGTCGGTTGAATCGATCACAAGGGGAGCCTTTACTTTCTTGACGACTTCTTTAATGAAGTTTTCCATATCAACCATTTCTTCACGGTCAGGGTCGGCGAGGCAAAGATCAATTACATGCGCGCCGCCTTTGACTTGGGCTCGTGCAATCTCTGACGCTTCCTCAAATTTTCCTTCGGTGATTAACCGCTTGAATTTACGTGAGCCAATCACATTCGTCCGTTCGCCGACCATAATCGGTCTTAACGTTGGATCGTCATAGATGAATGGTTCAATCCCGGAAACCATATGAACTGATGAAGGCTTAAATTCTCTTGGTTGGTAGGCTTTCATCGCATCGGCAATCGCCCTAATATGGTCAGGAGTTGTTCCACAACAGCCACCAACAATATTTAGCCAGCCATGGGCGGCAAAATCAGCCAGTTTTTTAGCTAAAGTCTCAGGTGTTTCATGATAATGACCTTCTTCATCAGGCAAACCTGCGTTTGGATAACAGCTGACTGCTGTTGATGCTAGATTTGCTAATGAGCGGACATGATCTTGCATGAATTCAGGCCCTGTTGCGCAGTTAAGTCCAACGGCCACGGGATTCATATGTTCAACAGAGATAAAAAACGATTCGATTGACTGTCCAGCGAGTGTCGTCCCCATTGGCTCGATTGTCCCCGAAATAAACAACGGCAGTGTTTTGCCGGTTTTTTCAAACGCCCTTTCGATGCCAACATAGCCCGCTTTCACATTCAACATATCCTGACTCGTTTCAAGAAGCAGTAAATCGACACCGCCATCAATTAGGCCGATGGCTTGTTCCTCGTATGCGGCTGCAAGTGCATCAAAAGTAGTTCCACCTGTTACACTTAAGGTTTTTGTTGTTGGGCCCATTGAGCCTGCCACATAACGCGGCCACTCATCAGTTGAAACTTTGTAAGCTTCTTTCACAGCAAGAAAGGCAGCTATTTTATTAATTTCATAGGCCTTAAAACCAAGTTCATATTCATCGAGAACCAGGCTTGCCGCCCCAAATGTATTGGTTTCAATGATATCTGCTCCAGCCTCTAAGTATTCACGATGAATATTAGCAATGACGGATGGAGCGGTTAAATTCAAGTGCTCGTTACAGCCTTCATACTGCTCACCGCCAAAATCTTCAGCGGTAAGATTTGCTTGCTGGATCATTGTCCCCATAGCCCCGTCCATGACGAGGATTCGTTTTTTGAGTTGTTCAGAAAATGGTGTTTTCGGCATAGTTGCTCCCCCTCAATTCACTAGCCCGCTGACGAGTATATAACGCTAATTCAGCAGTTAATTCATAACGTAAAAATGGTGTAATTAAATAAATACCGTTAAATAGATCTAAGGCTGCATCGATTAGTGACTTTGTAATGGCAATTCCTTCTCGGGCAGCTTGAAGCGGTTGATCATTCAGTTGGGCCATCCGCTGGCGGATTGAATCGGCAATCTTAATACCAGGTACCTCATTATGGAGGAACTCAGCGTTCTTGCTGCTAATTAGTGGCATTAAGCCAATATAGATTGGTGCATCAAGATGCTTTGTATGTTCATAAACTTCGAGTAATTTTTCCTCTGAAAAAACCGGTTGGGAGATAAAGTAATCTGCCCCATAATGAACTTTTTTCTCAAGTCTCTTCACGGCTTTCTCCAGTGAGCGGACATTGGGATTAAAGGCTGCCGCAATGCTAAAGTCTGTCTTTTGCCCCAGATCTTTCCCTGAAAAAGACAATCCTTCATTCAACTGCTTAATCATTTGAATAAGTTCAAAGGAGGACACATCGTAAACAGATGATGCACCTGGAAAATCGCCAACTCTTGCAGGATCACCGGTAATGGCAAGAACATCATTCATCCCAAGTGTATGCAGACCCATTAAATGCGATTGCAAGCCGATAATATTGCGGTCACGGCACGCAATATGAATGAGTGGCCGCATTCCTAAGTCCTGTTTCACTAAATAGCCAAGCGATTCGTTGGAAATTCGGACCGTTGCTAGTGAATTATCAGCAAGGGTAATCGAATCGATTCCCGCTTCTTTTAAGGCTTTAGCTCCTTGGAAAAACTTTGTTGTATCTAGTTTTCTAGGTGGATCTAATTCAACGATAACTGATGGTCTCTCTTTCACGAGTTCCTGCAGGGGAGTAAACTCCCTTTTTGGCGCAAGAGATTCAACGATTATCTTCTTTGGTTTTAATTTTACTATTTTTTCAGTGACTGGAACACTGTTTTTTAGTTCAGAAGCATATGCTCTAATATGGTCAGGAGTGGTTCCGCAGCATCCGCCAAGTAACCGTACACCTTGATTACGGAAAGCTTTTGCTGAATTTTGGAAATAATTGGCATCTCCTTCATAATGAAACTTTCCGTCCGTATAGGCAGGGAGACTGGCATTTGGGTAGGCAGATAGAAAAGCATGTGCTGGTAATTCAATCTGTTCTAACGCTAATAGCATATGATGGGGGCCAAGACGGCAATTTAGCCCGACCACATCGGCTCCCAGGCCTTCAAGTCTTTTTAAGGCGTCATTGACAGGAGTTCGATCCTGCATAAGCCCGGGCTCTTGATGGGAGACCTGCGCAATAATCGGCAGCTTTGTTTCCTTTCTAGCAATCGTTAGAACGGTTTCAAGCTCTTCAAAATCGTAAAAGGTTTCAAGCAATAAGCCATCCACTCCTTCAAGAAGGAGGCAATATAATTGTTCCCGGAAGCTTCGCTTTAATTCTTCTATAGAAATGGAATCCGGCTTAATTCCTCGATTTCCACCAATAGTTCCAAGGACGTACGTATCGTTTTGGGCAGCTGCCTTTTTGGCAATAGAGACGGCTGCACTGTTAATTTCCTTTACAGAATCCTCCAAACCATACCTCTGCAGCTTTAAATAGTTTGCCGCATAAGTATTGGTCTGAATCACGTCAGCACCTGCATCAATATAGGCTTTATGGATAGTTTGGATGTGTCCGGGCTGGGAAAGATTCAATTCCTCCAAACAACTGTCCTTACCAAAGGAATACAATAGAGTGCCCATTGCTCCATCAGCAATTAAGATTTGATTTTTTAATTTATCTAAAAAACTCATGATGATTCTCCTTGATGTAATACCAATTGTGTTTTGCGAACGTGCTCTAGTGCCTGTGAAAAATCCTTCATTAAATCATCAGGATTTTCAAGTCCGACCGATAATCGAACCAGACTATTTGTAATCCCGCGCTTCTCTCGCTCTTCTTGAGGCATGGCTGCATGGGACATTTTTGCTGGATAGGATAGAATCGATTCTACCGCTCCGAGACTGACAGCAAATACAGGGATTTTTACATTGGCAAGAAAGGTGCGAAGTGCATCTTCATTAGCCAATTCAAACGATAAGACCGCTCCTGGACCAGCTGCTTGCGCTTTCTGAATTTGATATTGTGGGTGACTTTCCAACCCTGGGTAATGAACCTTTTCAACAAGCGGATGAGCATCTAAAAATTCCGCTAGTTTAATAGCCGATTTTTGTGATTGTTCCAGTCGGACGTGCAGCGTTTTGATCCCTCTTAAAACGAGCCATGCATCTTGAACACCCAAAATCGCCCCAAACCCATTTTGCAAGAAACCTAATCTTTTCGCCAAGTTTTCGTCTTTGACGACAGCAAGTCCGGCAACAACATCACTATGGCCCGATAAAAATTTCGTCGCGCTATGGAGCACGACATCGGCACCTAACTCCAATGGCCTTTGGTGGGAAGGGGTAAGGAATGTGTTATCGACAAATGTTAACGCGCCCGTTTCCTTAGCTAAATTGCTAATTGCCTTAATGTCAGTCACTTTCATTAATGGATTCGATGGTGTTTCCACATAAAACGCTTTTGTATTTGCCTGAATGGCTTGTTTTACTTCATTTAAATTCGTCATATCGACGAAGGTATGTTCAATTCCGAGCCGCGTAAGAACCTCTGTGACCATTCGAAACGTACCACCATAGACATCTTCCGTAATGACAATATGATCCCCGGCAGAAAGCAGGAGAAATGCCGTCGAAATGGCGGCCATGCCGGATGCAAAGGCAAATCCTTTTATCCCGCCCTCGAGTTCCGCAATCACATCTTCAAGTGCTTCCCTTGTCGGATTTAAACTACGGCCATAATCGTATTTGCCAAACTGATCGAAATCAGATTGATGGAAAGTGGATGCATGTTGAATGGGTACACTAACTGCTCCAGTTGTGGGATCAATTTTATGCTTATTATGAAGGAGCCTGGTTTCAAAGGTATACTCTTCGTGTGCCATTATGCAATCACTCCTTCTTGAACATGGGCAAAAGCTTTTTGCAAATCTTCAATTATATCTTGTGAATCCTCAATTCCAACGGAAAAACGTAATAAACGATTGCAGACACCTGCTTGAATTCGAATTTCTTCTGGAATATCGGCATGAGTTTGTGTTGCCGGATAGGTAATAAAACTTTCTGTACCACCTAAACTTTCCGCAAAACTGATCAGCCCTAACCCTTGTAAAAATGGATTAACCCATTTTTCTTCCTTTATTCTAAATGAAACCATTCCACCACGTCCTGGGTAGAGCACATCTGTAACTGCACCATGCTTGGAAAGAAATTCAACGATATTCTTTGCATTTTTTTCATGTCTCTCCATTCGAAGGGACAATGTTTTCATTCCGCGCATTAATAGCCAAGAATCGAATGGACTTAAAACCGCTCCGGCACCGTTATGATGAAAGGCCAATGCTTCACAAAGTTCTTTTCCTTTTGCGACTACTAGACCAGCAAGGACATCATTATGACCTCCTAAGTATTTCGTTGCACTGTGGATAACAATATCGGCGCCAAGGGTTATCGGCTGCTGTAACAGTGGAGTATAGAAAGTGTTATCCACGATTAATAATAATCCGTGCTGTTTGGCAATTTTTGAAACTGCCGCAATATCAGATTCCTGCATAAGCGGATTGGTTGGTGTTTCTAAGAAAATAGCTTTTGTTTGCGGGGTAATTTTCTTTTCAATCTCTTCCGGACAACAGGTATTCACATATTGAGTAGTTAAGCCCCATTTTTTATAGCCCTTTTCTAATAGACGGTAGGTACCTCCATACAAATCTTCACTAACGATCCATTCGTCACCAGATTCAAATAGAGCAAGGATAAGTTGAATAGCAGCCATACCAGAACTGCATGCAAATCCCTGATCAGCACTCTCTAAATCAGCGATTGTTTTCTCAAGGAGCTGGCGTGTTGGATTTCCTGTGCGTGTATAGTCAAATCCAGTTGATTGTCCAATTCCCTCATGCCGGAAGGCTGTTGAGAAGTATACAGGAGGATTTACGGTTCCAGTTGTTGTTTCACTGCGATTTCCAATTTGGGCAAGTTTCGTTTCAATTTTGTACATTATGCACACTCCTCGTTTTATATAAATAAAAAAAGTCTTCTATAAGAAGAAGACTTTTGTCAGATTACACATTTGTCATTCTTCTTATCTCGCAAATTAGCGAATAATTTGCAGGACTTAGCACCTTTTCAATAGCGAGCCATTGATGGTTGCTGAGGTGTCGCAGGGCCATTCCCTCAACCTCTCTTGATAAGAAAGTAATATTTAGATTATTTATAAAATTTACTACAATTCCATGGGAGTGTCAATTACTTTTTATAAATCCATATAATAATGTTGAAATTAGAGTTAAATATCGGATCATTAAAATATAATCTTCCTTTATGAAAAATAGTTGACACTGATAGTATGAGGCTATATTATAAGTTTATCGGATGTTCGTAATAAAGAACTTATATGGAATATTATATAGGTAATAAGTTATAAGATTAATTAGATTTTAGACTATTTAACTTAAAAAATAATTCAAAAATTAGGGACTTTTGATTCGAATGAATTTCCCTGAACTTAAGTATGGTCTAAGTGTTCTTTTTAATGAACTAATAAAAAACTTTAAAGTAATAGATAATATGAAATTTGTTAGCCTGGCAGGAGGAAATGATGAGCGCGATAGCCGGAATTTATCATTTAAACGATGAACCTATCAATCTAGAGCACGGAAATCGAATAATGAAAGAACTAGAAAAATATCCGGCTGATGATATTCAAACTTGGCATAGTGACAAAGTCTTCCTTGGTTGCCATGCACAGTGGATTACACCTGAGTCAGTAGGTGAAAAACTTCCTTATTATGATTATGAACGAAAGTTAGCGATAACCGCCGATGCGATTATAGATAATAGGGTCGAATTATTTGAAAAATTACAAATTGATAATAGAAAGAGAAAAAATATCACTGATAGCGAATTAATTTTACTTTCTTATTATAAATGGGGAGAAGAATCACCTAAGTATTTGGTTGGTGATTTTGCCTTTATGATTTGGGATGAAAGAAAGCAGCAGCTTTTTGGGGCTAGGGATTTTTCAGGAAATAGGACACTCTATTTTCATCATAATCATCAAAGGTTTGCATTTAGCACAGTTATTCACCCATTGTTGAAATTGTCCTATATAGAGAAAAAACTAAATGAGAATTGGATAGCAGAGTTTTTGGCCAATCCAGGTATGTTCGAATCTGTAGATCCTTCTTCAACAGTTTTTCAGGATATCCAGCAAATCCCTCCGTCTCATTCTATAAAAATGGTAAAGGGAAAATTAAATATTTCAAGATATTGTAAGTTGCCTGAAGGAGAAAAATTGCAATTAAAGTCAAACTTTGAATATGAAGAGGCTTTTAAAGACATTTTTCAGAGGGCTGTAAATGATCGTATTCGTACCTTTCATAAAGTAGGAGCCCATCTAAGCGGTGGTTTAGATTCAGGATCAGTTGCAAGCTTTGCAGCTAATTCTCTAGGCAAAAAGAATAAAAAATTATACACCTATAGTTATGTTCCTTTACAAGGTTTTGAGGATTGGACACCAAAAAGCAGGGTTGCAAATGAAAGGCCTTTTATTGAATCAACTGTTAATTATGTAGGTAATATAGAGGCGGAGTATTTAGATTTTGATGGAGAGAGTCCTTTTTCAGTAATAGATAAATGGCTTGATACCCTTGAGACCCCGTATAAATTCTTTGAAAATAGCTTCTGGCTAAAAGGGATTTATGAAAGAGCCCATGAAAAAGGGATTGGGGTATTATTAAACGGACAAAGAGGAAATTGGACTGTTTCTTGGGGACCAGCCTTAGAATACCAGGCTATGCTTTTAAAAAGGTTACATTTAATTCGGTGTTTCCAAGAAATAAACCTTTATAGTAAAAATCTTGGAGTAAAGAAGTCAAGAGTGATGTCGGTGGTCGCCAAAAAGACTTTTCCTTATATATATCAACGAATCTCTTCAGAAAATCCATACGCTTTTCCAATGTTAATAAACCCTGATTTTGGTAAGAAAATGAGTGTATTTGATAAATTGCAGGAGCATGAAATTGATGTTACCGGTACTGCAAATCCAAATTGGTATAAAGTCAGGGAACAACAATTTGAAAAGCTCTATTATTGGAATATTACAGGAACCTATGGGGCTAAATTTTCTTTGCCTTACTCAGTTTGGGATCGTGACCCGACAAATGATCTTCGTGTTGTTCGTTTTTGTCTCTCTGTTCCAGAGGAACAATATGTCCAAAATGGCTTAGATAGAGCTCTTATTAGAAGGTCAACCAAAAACTTATTACCAGATAGTGTTAGGCTTAATTTACGAACCCGCGGTGCACAGGGGGCTGATGGAATCCTCCGTATGGCTTCGCAGTGGGATACTTTTATTGCAGAGCTTGACAAGATGCTAAATGATTCAATAGTTTCTAAATATCTAAATATACCATTATTAAAGGATATAATAGCAAAATTCAGAGAGGTACCATCACTAGAAAATATTTATGATCCACAATTTAAAGTCTTAATGCGCAGCTTAATTTTTTACAGATTTATAAAAAGATTTACTTGAAAGGAGGTGACAAGATATGAAGAAAGAATGGAACGCTCCAGTGTTAGAAGTACTTAATGTTAACATGACAATGGCTGGCCCAGGACACAGACTTCCTGATGCAATACAACCAGATCCAGATGATCCGGTAAAGTATAGCTAATTTCTGAATTTAAAAGAGGTTTGGATTTTTACTGCCCTTATACAATAAAAACTGTATAAGGGCTTTTAAAAATCTAATTTGTCAACATTTGGAGTGAAAAATATGATTACAACACTAAATACCTTAATGTATAAGGGTTTTGGGCTAAACATTTTAAGTGAAATTTACCTACCTGAATTACCTAGAATAAGTGAAAGTATTCATAAGGTAGAAATAGTTATAGAAATTGATGATTTAAGTAAACAGTGGTCCGAAATAGATACGATAGCACAGAAAAGATTTGTAGTAAAAGAAAATAAAGTAATGTTTGAAGTACCAAATACAGCTATATTTTCTATACAAGAAGGTAAAAAGATTTCTGTATCACCAATGGTAGGCGTTGAAGAGGATAAAATCCGTCTTTACATCCTTGGCACTTGTATGGGGGCAATATTGATTCAGAGAAAATTACTACCATTACATGGGAGTGCAGTAGCGATTAATGGGAAGGCGTATGCTTTTGTAGGCGATTCAGGTGCTGGTAAATCTACACTTGCAGCAGCGTTAATAAAGGAAGGGTATCAACTTTTAAGTGATGATGTAATTCCAGTTTATCTATCAAAAGACAATATTCCATATGTTGAACCATCCTATCCGCATCAAAAATTGTGGCAAGAAAGTTTAAATGAATTTGGAATAAGTTCATCGGGTTACCGTCCATTGTTTGATAGAGAAACAAAATATGCTATTCCGGTACATTCTGATTATTCAAGTGAAAGTCTACCTCTTGCAGGAGTTTATGAATTAGTTAAAACGGAAAGTAATCATGTTGAAATTAGGAGAATAGAGGGATTAGGGCGCTTTCAAACAATTTATCAGCATACATATCGGAATTTTTTAATTCCTCGCCTGGAAATGCAAGAATGGCACTTTAAAGAATCTGCTAAAATCTTAAATCGAATAGAAATGTATCAATTAATGCGGCCTCATTCAGGTTTTACAGCACATAGCTTAGTTTCACTTGTTTTATCAACCATTAAAGAGGAGGAAAAAGTATGATTAGTACTCAAAAAATTTCATTGAATTCTAAGGTTGTACAAACCGAAGGAAATGTAGTTAGTGATATGGATGGAGAAAAAGTAATGTTAAGCATAGAAAGTGGTAATTATTATAATTTAGGTGAATTAGGTGGGGAAATATGGGATTTAATTAGGACACCAATAGAAATTAACAAATTGGTTGATACCTTATTATTAACGTACGAAGTAGAAAAGGAAATATGTGAACAGCATGTTTTATCCTATATTGAACAATTAAGTCGTGAGGGCCTCATTCAGGTTATCAATCTTGGAGAATAGAATATTACTAGGAGGAGGATAGTAATGTCACTTTTCCGAAAGATTAAGACATTCATTTTTTTAGATAATATAAAAAAAATTTTGTTCGTAGAGGCATTTGTTTTCTTAGCCTGGGCTCGTATCCTTAAATCTATGCAGTTTTCCAAGATAGCACCTTTATTAGGTAAACATATGGATGAAACATCATTTGAACATAAAGCTTCAGATCAAATGATATTAAGGAATGTATCGGATGCAATTTATATAACGAGCAATTATACATTTTGGGAAAGTAAATGTTTAGTCAAGGCGATTGCGGGAATGAAGATGCTCCAAAGAAGGAAAATTGAGAGTACACTCTATTTAGGTACAGCAAAAGATGAAAAAGGAATCATGATTGCGCATGCGTGGCTTAGGAGTGGGGCATTGTATATTACTGGTGCTGAAGAAATGAGGAGATTTACCATTGTTGGAAAATTCGCAAAACGGTTAAGCGACAATCGATAAGAGGGGAATACCGTGGAAAAAATAATGAATGAAAAACTAAAGAAATTTCCTAGAGAATTAAAACTACTACTCTCCATTATGAAAAAAGGAGATGATGTCATCGATTTTAATAATAAGGATTTTGAGGGTATCGAATGGGATAAGTTCATCCAACTATCTAAACATCATCGAGTTTTTCCTCTCATTTATAAAAGAATGAAAGATTTAGAGGGGAATTTTATTCCGACTTCCGTTCTCCAAGAGTTATTCCTCATCTATCAAAAAAACATTTTTCAAATGCTTCACCTAAGCGGAGAAACAGAAAAAATATCAAAATTATTTTCTAGTAATCAAATCCGTACCCTTTTTTTAAAAGGACCCGTTCTTGCTGCTGATCTATATGGTGATATTTCTTTACGTACATCTGCTGATTTGGATGTTTTAATCCCAATCGAAAACCTGGACCAGGCTGAAGAAATTCTCATAAATGAAGGTTACAAAAAAGATGAGTATATCTTAACCGTATTAAATGACTGGAAGTGGAGGCATCACCATATAACATTTTTTCACACTCAGAAAAAGATTAAGGTGGAAATCCATTGGAGACTTAATCCAGGACCCGCTAAAGAACCGAAATTTGATGATTTATGGAAAAGGAAAAGAGTAAGTTCATTGACAAGCCAGCCTATGTATACTTTGGGACTAGAAGACTTATTTGTATTCCTTGTTTCACACGGAGCACGTCATGGGTGGTCCAGACTTCGTTGGTTAGATGATATTAAACAAATTACGGAATCAAAAATTAATTGGACTAAAACTATTAATTTACTTAAAAGGTATCATTATGACGATGTAGGCGGCCAGGCACTTTTTTTGGCTTTTCATCTGCTTAATGCCAAGGTACCTAAGGAAATGAATAACATTATAAATAGAAAACGAACAAAGCAGCTTGGACTAGACGCTTTTTTTTATATAAAGCAGATGGTTAATCTTCATACAGACCCGGTACCGGAAGAGGTATCTGCATATCATAAACGGCATTTATTTTCTTTAATGTCTACTAAACAGAAATTTTTCTTTATATTAAGTTTTTTATACCCATATCCAGAAGATGCAGAATTTTTACCCTTACCCAAAGTTCTTCATTTTTTATATTTTCCATTGCGCCCGATTATTCTCCTACTAAGAAAAATAAAGATTCGTTCAGAAACTAGGAGGGCATAACAAGTGAATCACGTTTTTTACTTTATAAAAAGAATATATTCATATTCTGGCAAGATCCTTTATTTAAATCTGTTTGGAATGGGATTAGCAAGTTTTCTTGAAGGAATCGGGATTTTGTTATTGGTTCCAATGATAAGTTATAGCGGAATTATAAATGTTGATTTTGGAGGATTTAAATTTTTAGAATTCCTAAATTTCTTACAAGACTTCCCTAAACTTCAAGCACTAGTTTTTATTTTGGGATTTTTTATTTCATTGGTAATATGTCAAAATCTAATTCAGCGAAATTTAGCTATTAGAAATGTCAAAATCACTCAAGGGTTTATCCGTCAATTAAGATTGGAGACATATAGCCTCCTATTAAAAACAAATTGGGAATTCTATACAAAGGAAAGGAAAGCAGATCTCATAAACGTAATGACAATGGAACTTGCACGTGTCTCAGGCGGTATTATCCAATTTTTATTGTTATTAACATCACTTGTTTTCACTAGTATACAGATTGTTATAGCTCTTTGGTTATCCATAAAACTAACCATGTTGGTCCTGCTTTCAGGATTCATTCTTGCTCTATTTTCGAGAAAATTCATAAAACAATCAAAATTATTAGGGTCAAAAACCTCTATCTTAGCACAGGAATATCTTGCTGGAATAACTGACCAGTTAAATGGCATTAAGGATATTAAGAGTAACACTTTAGAAGAATCACGTCTCCATTGGTTAAATTCTTTAACAAAAGGAATGATAGAAGAGCAAATTGAATATATAAAGTTAAAAACCTCTTCCCAGACATTTTATAAAATTTCATCAGCAAGCTTGATTGCAGTTTTTATTTTTATTTATGTGATGATCATTGATATAAAACCTGAGCAATTTTTATTGATACTAATTATTTTCTCAAGATTATGGCCAAGGATAACAGAAATTCAATCCAGTACGGAACAAATAGCAACGACCATTCCTGCATTTAAGGCATTAAGAGAGTTACAAAAAAAATGTAAGCAAGCAGCCGAGATTAATGATGAAAGCATTTACAAGAATATTCAACCTTTGATTATTGAAAAAGGATTAGAATGTCGTGGAGTATTTTTTCGATATAATCGTAATGGAAAATATGCTCTTCAAAATATTAATTTAAACATTCCGATTAATAGTATGACAGCTATAGTAGGTCCATCTGGTGCTGGAAAAAGCACATTAATAGATATCCTAATGGGATTAAATAAACCTGAACAAGGCAATGTCCTGATAGATGGTAATTTGCTTACTGAGCAAAAACTATTATCCTTAAGGCGCTCAATTAGTTATGTTCCACAAGATCCATTTTTATTTAATACTAGTATCCGAGATAATTTACTTATGATAAAGGCCGATACGAGTGAAGAACAAATCTGGGAGGCATTAAAGTTTTCAGCAGCAGCCGAATTTGTGAAGAAATTACCAAATGGTCTGGATACAATTGTTGGAGATAGGGGTATTAGGCTGTCAGGGGGAGAGCGGCAAAGACTTGTTCTTGCAAGAGCCATAATCCGTAAGCCATCCATTCTAGTTTTAGATGAAGCAACCAGTGCATTAGATTCAGAGAATGAAGCTAAGATTCAAGGAGCAATTGAAAAACTTAAAGGAACCATGACGGTCGTTGTAATCGCCCACCGACTTTCTACAATTCGAAATGCAGATCAAGTAATTGTTTTGGAACAAGGAGAAATCATCCAACAAGGACAATTTAGTCAACTTGCAAGTGAAAAGAAGGGAATGTTTAGCAGCTTACTGGAAAAACAAATGGGAGTTAGTGTTTAATACTTAGAATTTTGTAAGGTTCGTATATTAAAAAGTTATAATTGAATTTAATTTACAATTGACAGGTTCTTAATAAAGAACTAATATAATGAGTATAGGTTATGTTTATCAGCAAATTTGAGTAATATATAGAAATGTAATTTTTTTTGGTTGGTTGTTCATTATTTAGAACAAAAAGAGCTGATGTAGTTATACGTAGTGTTTACATGTCCTACAAAAAAGGTGGTTTAATGAATAGCTTAAATGAAAGTAATGGTGACAGAAAAAAAGCAAAGGAAATTAATTTAAAAGAGTTATTTGCAGTAATAAAAAGGCGTTTTTGGATCATTGCATTGGTTTCAGTTTTAGCTGGAATAGTGGGAGTGCTATTAAATAATACCTCCGTAACTCCAATGTATATGTCCTCTTCAAGAATTATCATCGGGGCAGATGAAGAATCAAGGAAAACCCTACAGGTTATTGTGAAAGACTCGGTTATTTTAGAAAAAGTTGTAAAAAAACTAAGGCTAACGAGATCTGCGGAAGCCCTAGCAGGACAAATTACTGTTGCGAGCGTTGAATCGTCTCAGGTAGTGAGTATTAGTGTGGTAGATCCTGATCCAAGTCAGGCAGCAAAAATAGCTGATACGACTGCTCAAATTTTCAGGGATGAGGTACCGAATATAGTTGGTAAAGATTATGTTCGCTTATTATCAAAAGCTAAAGTTAATACAATATCTATTAATCCTAAAAATAATAATAAAATCCTATTTTTAATTATTGGTGGTTTAGCAATTGGCATCGGGATAGCATTTTTATTGGAGTCTTTAGATGACAAAATAAGAAAAGAAAACGATATCGAATCCTTACTTGGTCTTCCTGTATTAGGGAGAATCCCAAAAGTAAACAAAAGAATGGTAAAGAAGAAAACAAAAAGTATGAAGTTTGAACTTGAAACTAGGAGTGAGAATATTGATCTTTAATAAATTTAGAAGAAAGTCATCAATAAAGAAAAAAACGATCATTACATACTCTCATCCCGAATCAATAATATCTGAACAGTTCAGAATGATTCATACTAATATTAAGTTCATGATGTCCGAGCTGCAAAGTCGCACTTTTTTAATTACTTCATCCAGTGATGGAGAAGGGAAATCTATGGTTGCAACAAACCTTGCTGTCTCAATGGCTCAGCAGAAGAAAAAAGTTCTCTTAATAGATGCTAATTTAAGACGGCCGGCTTTACATTCCTTCTTCAAAACAGCCAATGCGGAGGGGTTAACGGATGTTCTGACAGGTAGATTATCCTTTTCTGAGGCTGTTTATCATACTGAAGTTTGGAGGCTAGATCTCTTATCAAGCGGTGTGGTTCCATTTAATCCAGTTGAATTAATCGGTTCACAGATGATGCAGGATCTCCTTAAAAAGGCAGAACAAAATTACGATGTTATTATAATAGATTCTAATTCAGTGCTAGAGGTTACAGATACTAAGCTACTTGCAAACCAATGTGATGGAGTCATACTAGTAATTCAAAGTGGTAAAACGAAATTAGAAAAAGCGGCCGAAGCAAAAAAAGTACTTAAGTATGCCAAAGCAAAGGTTGTAGGAGCAGTTTTAAATCAATAGTCCTATTAAATTAGAAATTTTTTTAATATTTTTGTTCGTTATTAGAAACAAAAATGTATTTTTTATCGTTGAGTGAAATTTGGAGATGTCTCCTTTCCAATATCAATGGAGGCACTCGGTCATACTGTGGGTCAGGGAACCTTAGACGCTAGTCGTCGATAGTATGATGTGAGGAGGGGTTAGATGCCCCACATTAAATAAAATGGTTAAGTATGTGTTCTTTTGAACAAAGTACATTTACTTAACCATTTTAAATTGAAGGAGTTATGACATGAATATTGATCGCTTCCCCAAATCAATTAAAAAAGCAGTTAGGTATATCAAGCAAGAGGCAACAAAAGATCAACTAGAAGATATTAAGAGACTAATAGATAATGCGATCAAGCAAAGACATCGTAGAGTCAATTGAATTTGGAAAGGAGAAAAATTATGACTTATCGACAACGAATGTCTTTCTTTATCTTTGTTGATTCATGTATCGTTTTAACGGCTATTTTTGGTAGTTGTTTTTTAGTGGATGGAACTATCCAGGTTATTAACTTTCATATTGTGTTAAGTTCAATTGTCATTTTATTAAGTCATTATTCGCTGTCATTTAAATTTCATTTGTATAAAAAAGCTTGGGAATATGCCAGTGTGGGAGAATTGCTAAGTATTTTAAAAATAGTGTCAATTTCAATCTTTGTTGCAGCAGTTGTCCAACAAATAATTGTTCAGGAAATATTTGTCCGTCTTTTGGCAGTAACGTGGTTACTGAATATGTCTTTCATTGGAGGTTCACGTTTTTGTTGGCGAATGCTAAGGGATTCACAGCTTAATAAAATCGATAATAAAAAACGAACGCTCATCGTAGGTGCCGGATCTGCAGGAACCATGGTTGCAAGGCAATTATTAAAAAATAATGAGGCGGATTTATTGCCAGTGGCATTTATCGATGATGATGTAAAAAAGCATAAGCTTGATATTTTAGGAATCCCCGTGGTTGGAGGCATCAACAAAATCGAGACGGTAGTTTCGAAAAATGATATTGAAAATATAGTGATTGCCATTCCATCACTTTGTAAAAAAAAGTTGAATACTATTTTTCTGGAATGTGCCAAAACAAATGCTAAAACACAAATTTTACCTTTGCTGGAAGACTTAATGACAGGGAAAGTGTCAGTAAGTCAATTTCGTGATGTACAAGTAGAGGATTTACTTGGAAGAGAACCAGTTGAACTAGATATGAATAGTATTTCAGATAATATCACGAATAAGGTCGTTTTAGTTACTGGTGCAGGAGGGTCGATTGGATCGGAAATTTGCCGGCAAATATCGATTTTTAATCCAAAGAAACTTATTTTATTAGGACATGGTGAAAATAGTATATATTCGATAGAAATGGAATTAAAGGAAGCGAATAAACATACTGAAATTGAATTCATTCCAGTGATTGCGGATATACAAGATGAGAAGAAATTGATGTCGGTTATGAGTACATACCAACCTGATATTGTCTATCATGCGGCGGCTCATAAGCATGTACCTTTAATGGAGGCTAACCCAGAAGAGGCGGTCAAGAATAACATCATTGGGACAATGAATGTTGCAAATGCTGCCAGCTGGACTGGAGTGAAGACCTTCGTGATGATCTCAACAGATAAAGCTGTGAATCCAACCAGTGTAATGGGAGCAGCAAAAAAGCTTGCCGAAATGATTATCCAACATATGGACAATGAATGTAATACCAAATTTGTTGCCGTTCGTTTTGGTAATGTATTAGGAAGCAGAGGCAGTGTGATTCCGCTATTTAAAAAGCAAATTGAAAAAGGCGGTCCTGTGACAGTTACCCACCCTGAAATGGTTCGATACTTTATGACGATCCCAGAAGCATCAAGGTTAGTACTTCAAGCAGGGGCACTAGCAAGTGGAGGAGAAATTTTCGTATTAGACATGGGCGACCCTGTAAAAATTGTTGATTTAGCTAAAAACCTCATCAAACTCTCAGGCAATACTATTGAGGAAATTGGCATTGAATTTTCAGGAATTAGACCTGGAGAAAAGCTATTTGAAGAATTATTAAAAGAAGATGAGGTTCATGAGCAACAAATTTATCCAAAGATTTATATTGGAAAAACGTCTGACCTATTAATTCAAGAAATAGAGGAAATTATTCTAACATACTCAGGCCTAAATAAAGACGAAATTAGGGAAAGGCTAATTGATCTTGCGAATTATAAAGTAAAGCCAAAATCAAAATTATCAGTCTCAGTTTAAAGGAGTTAATAAAATGAAAGTTAGAAAAGCCATTATTCCAGCAGCGGGGCTTGGAACGAGATTTCTTCCAGCAACAAAAGCAATGCCAAAAGAGATGCTGCCAATTGTGGATAAGCCAACGATTCAATATATCGTAGAAGAAGCCGTTGAATCAGGGATCGAAGACATTATTATCGTAACTGGTAAAGGGAAAAGAGCGATAGAAGACCATTTTGATAATTCTTTCGAATTAGAACAAAACTTGTTGGAAAAAGGAAAGCTAGAGCTCTTAAATGAAGTGCAAAAGTCTTCGAAAATGGTAGATATTCATTATATCCGTCAAAAAGAACCGAAAGGATTAGGTCATGCGATTTGGTGTGCTCGCAAGTTTATCGGTGATGAACCATTTGCTGTACTGCTTGGCGATGATATTGTTCAAGCTCAAACACCTTGTTTAAAGCAGTTAATTGACCAGTATGAAAGATATAATGCATCCATTCTTGGGGTTCAAACAGTTCCTGACAATGAAGTATCTAGGTATGGAATTGTGGATGGGAAGAATATTAATAATCGATTCTACAGTGTAAATAGCTTAGTTGAAAAACCTAAACAGGATGAGGCTCCATCGAACCTCGCTATCCTTGGCCGATATATTCTTAGTCCTAGAATTTTTGACATATTAAGTGAACAACAACCTGGCGCTGGTGGGGAAATACAACTAACAGATGCTATCGCTGCTTTAAATCAACATGAAGCTGTATATGCCTATGATTTTGAGGGAGTACGCTACGATGTAGGTGGAAAAATGGGCTTCATTCAAACAAGTATTGAATTAGCTTTACAGCGTGAAGATTTAAGGACACAGTTATTAGACTACCTTTCATCTGTTCTTGAAAAAGAGCTTATTAGGTAGTTCGATAAAAAAGGATGGAAGATAAAATGCAAAAGAGGGTTCTGTTCTGTGCAACAGTGGATTATCACTTTAAAGCTTTTCATTTACCATATTTAAAATGGTTTAAAGAACAGGGATGGGAAGTACATGTTGCAGCATCTGGTGAATTGAAACTTCCTTATGTAGATAAGAAATTTACTATTCCCGTTCAAAGATCACCTTTTCATAAAATGAATGTAGAAGCTTATCATGAGCTGAAAAAAATTATCGAGGATCACCAATATAGTATTATTCACTGCCATACCCCTATGGGCGGAGTCCTTACCAGGTTAGCTGCAAGGAATACAAGAAAGCATGGTACAAAGGTCATATATACAGCACATGGCTTTCATTTCTGTAAAGGAGCACCATTGCTAAACTGGCTTCTTTATTATCCGTTAGAAAAATTTTTGTCATCTTTCACAGATTGCCTCATTACGATCAATCAAGAAGATTATCTTTTGGCTAAAAATCATCGATTTAAGGCAAAATCAATCAAACAGGTGCATGGTGTCGGTGTGAATACTGAAATTTTTAAACCAGTAGAAGAGTCACATAAAAATCAGTTAAGAGAATCATTAGGCTATAAGCCTAATGATTTTTTAATGTTTTATGCAGCGGAATTTAATAAAAACAAAAACCAGAAATTGTTAATTGAATCGTTAGCACTTATAAGAGACGAAGTGCCAAATGCAAGGCTTTTATTAGCAGGTGAGGGGCATCTTTTAAATAATTGCAAAGAAATTGCACAATCATTAAAGGTTGATGACATGATTCATTTTCTTGGATTTAGAAATGATATTGAAAACCTGCTAAAGATGAGTGATATAGCCGTTGCATCTAGTCTGAGAGAGGGACTTCCAGTAAATATTATGGAGGCAATGTCTTGTGGCTTGCCAGTCATAGCGACTATTAATAGAGGGCACTCGGAATTAGTTGAAAATGATAAAAATGGATATGTTTTATTTACTGATGATTCTAAAAATTTTTCCTTGAAAATCTTAGATGTTTATAAATCTAAAGAACTATGCAAAAAATTTGGTTTAGCAGGAACGAATAAAATGAAAACATATTCACTATCCAAAGTTTTTACGGAGTTAAAAGATATCTACTCAATTTATATGGTGGAGGGCACAAATGAGACCAAAAGTAAGCATAATCGTTCCTATATATAATGTTGAAAAGTATTTGAGTAGATGTTTAGATAGTTTATTAGTCCAAACTTTACAAGAAATAGAGATTATTGCTGTTAATGATGGATCAAATGATTCAAGCTTAAAAATCCTAAGAAAATATGAAATAAGGGATTCGCGAATTAAAGTGATTGAAAAGCTAAATGGTGGTGTTTCCTCTGCTAGAAATGAGGGGATTTGGTTTGCAACCGGTGAATATATTGGCTTTGTTGACCCTGATGATTGGGTGAATCCAGAAATGTATGAGGAAATGTACAAAAATGCAACAAGTGAAAATATCGATATTGTCATGTGTTCATACATTCGTGAGTTTGAAAATCATTCAAAAATAAAAGATTTTAATCTTCCCAATAGGTTTCGTTATCAAGATGAAGAAGTAAAAAAAAATTTTATGAGGAGATTAATTGGTCCAATAAATGAAGAAATAGCAAATCCAGAATTTCTGGATGCATGGGGTACTGTTTGGTCAAAGTTGTATCGTGCAGAAATAATAATGGAAAATAACATTGAATTTATGGACCTTAATAAAATTGGTACCAATGAAGATACATTATTTAATATTGAAGCAGCTTACTATGCAAAATCTTTTTTATTTTTAAATTGCCCTTATTATCATTATTGGCGTGCGAATAGTACATCAGTTACATCGGGGTACAAACCAAAATTAATGGACCAGTGGATGTACCTTTTTATGTATATTGAAAATTTTTTAAGGGATAAAAAGATGAACAAGGATTACTATTTAGCTCTAAATAATCGCATTTGTCTCAATACACTCGGTCTTGGATTAAATACAATTAGTAAGGACAATTTATCATCCTCCATTATGAAGATTAGAAGGATAAATATGTTCTTGAAAGAAAAACGAATAAGACAATCATTTAAACAATTAGATTTATCTAAATTTCCGTTTGTTTGGAGAGTGTTTTATTTTTTTGCAAAAGTTCGCTTTGCTGCAGGGTTTTATTTTATGTTGGTTTGTATTGAATTTCTTAGAAAAATCATTAGATAGGGGTAAGATGCTTGAAACCTATTAGAATTCTTCAGGTGGTCACGATTATGAATCGTGGTGGTCTTGAAACAATGTTAATGAATTACTATCGACAAATGGATAGAAAAAAAGTCCAATTTGATTTTATGGTACATCGCGCTGAAGAAGGTCACTATGATAAAGAGATATTGGAGCTAGGCGGTAGGATCTACCGAATGCCACAAATTAAACCAGGTAATTATCGATTGTATTTTAGGCTTCTTGATGACTTCTTCAAAGAACATATGGAATATAAAGTGGTTCATTCTCATATTAACGAAAATAGCTGCTTTGTTTTAAGAGCAGCTAAGAAGGTAGGAATTCCTTGTCGAATCGCCCATTCGCATTTAAGTGATTTGGGAATTGATGTAAAACTCCCATTCCGTTTATATGCTAGGTTCACTATGAAGAATAACCCAACCAATTACTTTGCTTGTTCGAAAAAGGCAGGGCAATGGCTCTTTGGCAATAATATTGCGACTTCAAAAAAAATGAAGGTTCTTAACAATGCAGTAAATGTCAGTGAGTTTAAATTTAACGAAACGACCAGAAACAATATTAGAAAAGAACTTGGTATTGGAAATGAATTGGTAATTGGTCATATTGGAAGATTCAATAAACAAAAAAACCACGAATTTCTTATAGAAATTTTTAAAGCTATTCTTCAACAACGCCAGGATGTTATATTGCTTTTGGTTGGGGATGGGCATTTACGACCATCAATTGAAAAGAAGATTGTGAACCTAGGTTTATCCTCCCGTGTTAAATTGTTAGGAGTTAGAAGCGATATTTCAAAATTAATGCAAGCAATGGATTTATTTCTTTTTCCTTCTCTATTTGAAGGTTTACCAGTAGTCTTAGTTGAAGCACAGGCTGCAGGCCTAAAATGTGTTGTATCAGATGCAATTACTTTTGAAAGTGATGTTACAGGAAGAGTAGAATACATCAGTCTAGATAAGTCCCCGGAATATTGGACAAAACAAATTCTAAACTCTACATACGAACATGCTGATACTTCAGAAAAGTTGAAGGAAAGTGGTTATGATTCTATAACGATGGCTAAATGGCTATCAAATTATTATACGGATTATTATTCATTTGAAGCAAGATAATTTGAGATATTTGGAGGTGAATCAAATGACACCGATACTTACAGTCTTTACTCCTACCTATAATCGAGCATATACTCTTCATTTATGTTATGAAAGTCTACAAAGGCAAACAAGTAAAGATTTTATATGGTTGATTATTGATGACGGTTCTACAGACAATACGAAAGAATTAGTTAAAAGATGGATTACAGAGAATACAGTTCCAATCCGTTACCACTATCAAGAAAATCTTGGTATGCATGGTGCACATAATACAGCATATGAACTCATTGATACAGAACTTAATGTATGTATTGACTCCGATGATTATATGCCTGATGATGCAGTTGAAAAAATTACTGAATTTTGGAAGAATTTTGGAAGTGGTAGATTTGCAGGAATAGTTGGCCTAGATGCCAGTCCTGATGGAAGAGTAATTGGCACAAAAATGCCGGAGAATTTAAACAAATCAACTTTATCAAATTTATATGCTAAGCAGCAAGTAAAGGGTGATAAAAAGCTAGTCTACCGGTCTGAATTAACTCGAAAGTCACCGCCATACCCTATCTTTCCAGGTGAGAAATATTGTCCGTTAAGCTATAAATACATTCTTATTGATCAAGAATATCCATTGCTTATTTTGAATGAAATCCTTTGTTTTGTAGAGTATTTACCAGATGGATCAAGTATGAATATTATCAATCAGTATAAAAAAAATCCAAAAAGTTTTTCCTTTTTTAGAATGGTAGCAATGAGGTATGCTCCTTCATTCAGGGAAAGATTTAGAGAATCCATCCATTACGTATCAAGTAATTTGATGTTAAGAAATGCAAAATATTTGTTTGAGTCACCGAATAAATTTACCACACTTCTCGCGTCACCATTTGGAGTTGCTTTATATTTTTATATATTAAAAACTGGAAAAACCACGGTTCTAAAAAGTAGTGAGTTATGAATTATTATTAACGAAAGGATTAAGCCTATGGAGATCTTATGGATTAATCTTATTGTCGTATATTTTTCTTCTTTTTTTGCAAGATATTTTTCCAGCCCTTTAGCCATTAATGTTCCATATATTAAGCCAAATAAACTACTTATCTTTATCTCAATTATTTCTTTGGTCCTCGTTTCAGGTCTTAGAAATAATATTGGTGACACATTTTTTTATATGTATAGTTACAAAATTAATGATTACACTCTACAAAATATAAATTACAAAGGTGATTTTGGATTTAATATTTTGCAAGCACTTTTACAAAAAATTTCTCATGATCCTCAATTATTAATTTTTACTGTAGCATTATTTACAAATGTATTGATAGTACAAGTATTATTTAAATACTCTAGAATGATTGAATTAAGTTTATTTGCTTATATAGCAGCTGGGATGTATACAGTTTCAATGAATGGAATTAGACAATTCTTAGCTGCAGCCATTGTTTTTGCGGCTACAAGATTTATCGTAAATGGTAATTGGAAGATGTTTATGATTGTAGTTTTATTAGGATCAACAATACACCAAACAGCATTAATTTTTATTCCAATTTATTTCATTGTAAGAAGGGAGGCATGGACAAAGGTAACTTTTACCCTTTTAGGTTTAGCTGTCTTACTTGCAGCGGGGTTTAATCAGTTCTCAACACTGTTATTTAGTGCACTTGCAGATACCCAGTACGGTCACTATAGTAATTTTTCCGAAGGTGGAGCAAGTTCAATACGAGTAGCTGTAACTGGTGCCCCATTGATTATTGCCTATTTTGGAAAAGAGAGACTAAGAGAATTATGGCCTAAAAGTGATTATATTGTTAATTTAACTACGCTAGGAATAGTATTTATGGTCATTTCTTCACAAAACTGGATATTTGCAAGATTTAATATATACTTTGGCCTTTATAACCTTATATTAATCTCATGGATTATTAAATTATTTTCTAAAAGGGATAGGAAATTAATTTATTATGGGCTTTTAGGTTGTTACTTAATTTACTTTTATTATGAGAATGTATTATCACTTAATATCATTTATAAAAGTAATTATATAAATTTATAGGGGCCTTTATTATTTAAAAGGATTTTTATCTCTTTAAGTGAGGTTTGAACAGTGAAAATATCGGTAACGTTAACACAGCAGAAATTTCAGGAATTACTATTAAATATCTACTTAAAGGGTCAAACATCCGAAAATATTAATCTTATAGAATTAATCGAAGAAATAAAACAGCAAGTAGTGTCAGAAAAAAGATAAATGATTAATTAGAGAAAAATAGCAGGGGATGGCTAGTTATGAAGCGATCATTTGATTTAATAGTTTCATTGGTTATATTTATTTGTCTTTTCCCAGTATTCTTGATATTTGCATTCTTGGTTAAATTAAAGCTAGGATCTCCAATCATATTTAAACAGCTGCGTCCCGGATTGAATGCAAAGCCCTTTTACCTTTACAAACTTCGTACAATGACAGATCAAAGAGATAGTAATGGCAAAGTACTTCCAGATTATCTAAGGATTACTTCATTTGGGAAATTCCTTAGAAAATATAGTTTGGATGAATATCCACAACTATTGAATGTAATAAAAGGTGACATAAGTTTAGTAGGTCCCAGACCTTTATTAATGGAGTATCTTCCTCTATATACAAAGGAACAATCTAAGCGTCATCAAGTAAAACCTGGTATTACCGGATGGGCACAAATAAATGGACGCAATGCAATAACTTGGGAAGAAAAATTTGAATTAGATGTCTGGTATGTAAATAATCGATCCTTCCTACTTGATATGAAAATCTTATTTTTAACAGTCTATAAGGTAGCGGTTTCCGAAGGAATAAACCAACCAGGCCAAGTCACGATGGAAAGTTTTAAAGGATCAAATTCGACAATAGGAAGGGGACATGGATGAAAATTGTAGTGGTTGGCCGTGGAGGTCACAGTAATGTGGTATCCGATACAATTTTATCTAATCAAGGAAATGAAATAGTGGGATTCTTAGATGACAAATACGACAATGTAAGTCTTATAGACAATACTTATTGTGGTCCTATTTCATCAGCTAAAAGATTAGTTGATTACTTTATTGATGTTAAGTTCGTTATAGCGATCGGAGATAATAAGATTCGCCAATCCATTGCTCAGAGACTAAATATTTCCGATGAATATTTTCCTACCTTGATTCACCGTTCTGCTGTAATCAGTCCTAGTGCAAAGATAGGTCATGGGACCGTTATCATGCCTAACTCAGTACTTAACTCCGATACTATAATTGGCAATCATACTATTATAAATACAAGTTCCATTATCGAGCACGATAGTATTGTTGGAGATTTTGCACACATTTCTCCAGGTGTCATCTTAACTGGAAATGTCCATATAGCTGAAGGGGTACATGTTGGTGCCGGATCAACGATTATCCCAAATATTAAGATTGGAAATTGGAGTATTATCGGTGCAGGTGCAACAGTTATTACGGATATTCCATCTTATTCTACAGCTGTTGGTATACCTGCAAGGGTTAAAAAAGTTAATCAAATGAGTTCGGAGGTGAACTAATTGTTAAATACAACACTTAAAAAGAGAATTTACCTTTCATCACCCCATATGAGTGGGAATGAGTTTAAGTATATAAAGGAAGCATTTGATACTAACTGGATTGCGCCACTTGGACCAAATGTTGATGCCTTTGAAAAAGAAATAGCAGAATATGTAGGAGCCAATGAAGCTGTTGCCGTTAGTTCAGGAACTGCAGCCATTCATTTGGCTCTTTCTTTATTGGACGTACAAAAAGGTGACAAAGTATTTTGTTCAAGCTTAACGTTTGTTGCTAGTGCTAACCCAATTATTTATCAAGGTGCAGAAGCAGTTTTTATTGACTCGGAACCAGAAACATGGAATATGTCTCCTTTTGCTTTAGAAAAGGCATTTATAGATGCTTCATATGAAGGAAAACTCCCAAAAGCAGTCATTGTTGTGAACTTATATGGGCAAAGTGCAAAAATGGATGAAATTGTTTCTATATGTAATCATTACGATGTTCCTATCATTGAAGATGCAGCAGAGTCCCTTGGTTCGACATATAAAGGTAAGGCAAGTGGAACATTTGGGAAATTTGGAATCTATTCTTTTAATGGCAACAAAATTATTACTACTTCAGGTGGTGGCATGTTAGTTTCAAACGACATAGCAGCATTAAAAAAAGCTCGTTTTCTGGCAACTCAAGCTCGAGACCCTGCACCACATTACCAGCATAGTTATATCGGATTTAATTATCGAATGAGTAACATTTTAGCAGGTGTAGGAAGAGCTCAATTAGAGGTATTACCTGAACGAGTGGAAGCAAGAAGAAATGTTTATAATCAATATTATCATGAATTAGCCCATCTTCCTGGTATTCAATTCATGCCTGAATTAGAGAATACTTTCTCTAATCGTTGGCTGACAGCTATTACAGTAAACGAGGAAGAAGCAGGAGTTTCAGTTGGAGACTTGATAAGAAACCTTGCAGAAGAGAATATTGAAGCGCGCCCAGTATGGAAGCCACTTCATCTCCAACCGGTTTTCAAAGGTGTTAAATATTTTCAACACAGTGAGAATGAGAATATCTCTGAATGTCTTTTTTATAATGGACTATGTCTACCGTCTGGATCAAATATGACTGAAGAAGACCAAATTAGAATTATTAATTCTATTAAGAATATGTTGGCTAAAGTAAATTAGAATGAATATACGTATAAATACAGAAGAAAATCTTAGAAGATAAAACGGGGTAGTTGCCAATGATAGGAAGAAATATATATGAAATCCGAATGAAAAAAGGTCTTACATTATCAGAGTTAGCAGAACGTGCCAGCATCTCAAAGTCCTACCTTAGTAATATTGAGCGAAATCTAAACCAAAATCCCTCAATCCAGGTTATTAAAAAAATTGCGCATGTTTTAAATATTGATCTGCAGGTACTACTTAAAACAGAAGCAACTGACGAATATCACCAGCAACAAGATAAAGAATGGATTGAAATTATAAATGAATTAAAAAAATCAGGAATTGAAAAACAAGAATATAAAACCTTGATAGAGTTTATCAAGTGGCAGAATCAAAATTTGGAAACAAAAAAATAAAGTTTCTAAAACAAAAATTGAGGTAACTATATGTATAAAATACCTAAAATCATTCATTACTGTTGGTTTGGAGGAAAAGAAAAACCGGAATTAGTCAGAAAATGTATTGAAAGCTGGAAAAATAATTTAATAGATTATCAAATTTTAGAATGGAATGAAACCAACTTTGATATAAATTTAAATACCTATGTGAAAGAGGCATATGAAGCTGGAAAGTTTGCTTTCGTCAGTGATTATGTAAGAGTATTTGTTTTATATAACTTTGGGGGAATTTACTTAGATACTGATGTCGAGGTTTTTAAACCATTTGACAATCTATTGCATCATGATTCATTTTGGGGGTTTGAACAAGAGAATTTTATTGCTACTAGCACAATTGGGGCTGCAAAAGGAAATAACTTGATAAGGTTATTTTTGGAATCATATAAAAATAAAAAATATATACTAGAAAATGGTACCCATAATGATTTAACCAATGTAGCAGTTATTACAAAAATTTTAAAAAGTGTTGGTTTGGAACCAAATGGTCAATATCAAGAGATTAAAGGACTTGGTGTCTTTTATCCTCAAACCTATTTTTCTCCATATGATTATATTAATTGCCGGAATTTTATCTCGGATAATACTTATGCGATGCACCACTTTTATAAAAGCTGGCTGCCACTGAGGGCAAAAATAAAAGGTCAAATAAAATTATATCTGTCTAAAATAATAGGCGGAAATAATATTGCAAGGTTAAGGAGAATTAATCGCTGAAATTTATTCCTTAAGGAGAATTCCCCATGGTACTTAAGAAGATCTTTACTGTTCTTGTTTCTGAATGTAGAAAACGAGGAATTTATTTAACATTTATTATGTATTTATCCCATTTAATAGGAGTATTAAGGGGATTTTTTTATAAGTTAATTTATTTCAGAAATATAAAATCATCCATTTTCTCATTACAAGCAAACAGTAGAATAGAAATTTTTAATAAAAGTTCTATCATAAATATCGGAAAATTTGCGTTTATTAGAAAAAACGCAAGCATCCGAATTGATTTTAATGGAGAGCTAAATATTGGTGAGAATGTATTCATTAATGATAATTGTAATATAAACTGTGTCAAACGAATATCGATTGGAAAAAATACAAAAATTGCCCCGAATGTATGTATTAATGACCATGACCATAATTATAAAAAAAGTGGTGGTGACCATCTGTTAAGAGGAGAGGTTTCCATTGGTGACAATGTATGGATCGGTTCCAATGTAGTTATCTTAAGAGACACACATATAGGCGATAATGTAGTAATTGGAGCTGGGAGTGTTGTAAAAGGAACTGTATCGGCAAACACATTATTTTTTAACAAAAGAGAGAACGGTTCTTTTTCATTAAATCGAACAAATAAAGTAGTTAAAATTAATAACTTAGAAAATATGAAAGCTTAATGTGAGGAAGATATGAAAAAAAATATTTTAATTTCAGTTTATAATATGGAAATCGGTGGAATTGAAAGAAGCCTAATTAACATGTTAGAAAGTTTCGATTATGAGAAATACAATGTAGATTTATTAATCTTCCATCATGTTGGTGACTTTATGAAATTAATACCGAAAAGTGTGAACATTTTACCTGAAGTTGAAAAATTTACCGTTTTCCGAAAACCTGTTATCCAATGTTTGAAAGAGGGACATTACTCTTTAGCCCTTATGAGAATAATAGCTAAATATATTGCGGAAATAAAATCGAAGACTTGGAAATTAACAGAAGGCGCAGGCTATATTCAAATGCAACTTTCACTTAAATATTCTACTTATTTTATACCAAGAATAGAAAAAGAATACGATGTGGCGATAAGTTATGCATGGCCGCATGACATTATAGCCAACAAAGTTAACGCCCAAAAAAAGATTGCATGGATTCATACGGACTACAGTAAATTAGAAATTGATAATAGATTGGACCTAAATGTATGGAATAAATTCGACGCTATTGCATCTGTTTCTGATGCATGTGCCACATCTTTCCTAGCAACCTATCCTTCTTTAAAAGAAAAAGTGAAAGTTATTGAAAATTTAACTTCACCAACCTTTATCAAGAAAATGGCAGAGGAGATAAAAATTTTTAATAATTGCAATCAAACCTTTAACATTGTTTCTGTCGGCAGATTATCCTATGTAAAGGGTTTTGATTTAGCAATTAGTGCCCTGAGAGTGTTACATGATAAAGGTCTAACTAATATTAAATGGTATGTGATTGGGTATGGAGGCTTCGAAACAGATTTGAAAGAATTAATTACAAAAAACAACTTAGAAGATAGCTTTATACTTTTAGGAAAACAGACAAATCCATATCCATATATAAAAGATTGTGATTTATATGTGCAGCCATCCAGGTATGAAGGAAAGGCGGTTACCGTTTCAGAAGCTAAGATACTAGGAAAACCCATTCTTATTACCAGCTATCCAACGGCAAGCAGCCAAATAGAAAATGGTGTAGAGGGAATTATTTGTGATTTGAGTGTAGATGGAATAGTAAATGGAATTGAAGGGTTTCACCAAAGCGAAGAGCTAAGAAACTCATTCATTCGTAATATTATAGAAATAGATTATAGCAATAATTATGAATTAGAAAAGCTTTACAAAATTGTAGGTTAAGAAAGGAGTGATTTGGTAATGGGTATTAATGTAAGTATTATCGTACCAGTTTATAATGCAGAGAAATATATTGCTCATTGTATCGAATCACTCATAAACCAGACACTAGAGGTATGTGAGTTTATATTTATAAACGATGGTTCTTCTGATAACAGTGTAGCTATTATCAACGAATATAAAAAAACAGATCATCGGATTAAGTTATTTAATCAAGAAAATCAAGGGGTAAGTGCTGCGAGAAATGCGGGGCTTAATGCAGCTGTCGGAGATTATATTGGTTTTGTAGATGCTGACGATTTTGTTGAAAAGGAAATGTATAAAGTATTGTATGATTTGGCGATACAAGGGAATTGCGACATAGTTATATCTAATTTTCAAAGTAAGATGGAAGGACATCATGTCACTAGCAATTATCATTTTCCAAAAAATATTAATTTGAATGCTGAATATGTTCAACAAACTCTGATACCTTATTTTTTTAAAAAAGATGATTTGAATACAGTTTGCACAAAGATTTATAAAAGAAATCTAATAACACATGCGAATGCCTTCTTTCCACAGAATGTAGCGTTAGGCGAAGATGGACTATTTAATATGCAGTGTTTCAGTTTTGCGAAGGCAGTAAGATTTATAGATTATGCCGGGTATCATTATAGAGAAGTTGTGGGAAGCGCAACAAGAAATATAGCTAAAAAAGATTACTTCAGCCAAGCTTTAGATGTTTACAATAGAATGTTGCCAGAAGAATTTGTTACAAATATGGATTTACAAACAATTAAGAAACTGCAATCTATAAAATTAATGGATTGCGTTATGGCCTATCTTTATATTTATTTTAAACCAACCAAAGAATTGAGCTTTGTTAAAAGATATCAATACATAAAAAATATGATTAACAATCAGTTTGTTAGAGAAGCACTGCCTGAATATAAAATGGAAATGTCACCTAAATTTGGAAGGTATGAAAAATTAGTGATTAGTTTAATCGACAGAAGGTCAATGCTGGGACTATACTGTGCAACAGCATACAGTCGATTGCGGAATAGATGAATTGGAGGAGAATTAGGATGAAAGTTATGATGTTTGCTCATGGGGGCAGTTTAAATAGAGGATGTGAAGCGATTGTTCGCTCATCTACTAATATCATAAAAGAAAAAGTGAACAAAGCTCAAGTATACTTAGTTTCTAGCAGGCCTGAAACAGATAAAATGATCCCTAAACTAGATAAGATTTTTGACGGCTCTGATTCACAAATAAAAAAGTATTCTTATGATTGGTTAATTTCTTCTTTAAATGTGAAATGTTTAAATGATGAATCGTATGCATTTAGTAAAATTCACAAAAACATTATTAAACGTATCAAGGATGCAGAGATTTGTCTGTCCATTGGTGGTGATAATTATTGTTATGGAGAGCAGCCATGGTTGTATGAGATTGATAAAAAAGTTAAAGCACAGGGGAAAAAGCTTGTTTTGTGGGGTTGTTCGATTGGAGAGGAAGACTTGTCAGAAAGAAAAATCGAAGACCTAAAATTATTTGATTTAATTTTAGCTCGGGAAACACTTACTTATAACTTACTGAAAAGTAGAGGTCTAAATAATATCAGATTAGTTGCCGATCCAGCCTTTACGATGGAGAAGGAAGAGTTAGAATTACCTATAGGATGGCAAGAAGGAAATACTGTTGGATTAAATTTTAGTCCACTTGTATGGAAAAGAAACAAGAAATCCCAAGAGGCTGTAAGAGAACTTATTAATCATATATTAGCAAGTACAGATATGACCATTGCCCTTACCCCTCATGTTATAGACCACGGAAATAACGATTTTGAAATCCTAAATAAATATTATGAAGAATATAAACACACAGGAAGAGTCCTCATCTTACCGGATAATTTAAATGCCATTCAATACAAAGGCTATATTGGTAGGATGAGATTTTTTATTGGTGCAAGGACTCATGCAACAATTGCTGCTTACTCAAATTGTGTCCCAACAATTGTTTTAGGTTATAGCATAAAATCAAAAGGAATATCAAAAGACCTATTTGGTGAGGAAAAATTGGTGTTGGGAATTGAAGAAATTTCTAATAGCAACAAGCTGAAAAATAGCTTTGACCAAATGGTACGGGATGAGGAATTAATTAAACAACAGCTGCAAAAATCTATACCAAAAATAAAGAAAATGTCTTATAAGGCAGTAGATTATTTAAAAGATCTTGTAAAGTAAATGAGGTATATTATGAAGAAAAAAAATTTGCTATTTGTGATTCCAAGCTTATCAGCTGGCGGTGGAGAAAAGAGCTTAGTCAATTTACTATCACAGATTGATTTTAGTCAATATGATGTAGATCTATTTATGTTTAATCATGATGGCCTATTTATGGATTTCATTCCAACAGAGGTTAGAGTTTTGCCCCTACCTGAAACCTATCAATTATTTTCAAAGAATATAACAAAAGCTGTAAAGGAACTATTAATGAAAGGAAAATTATCACTTGCTTATAACAGAGTTATTTTTACATTAAAAAATAAATATACAAAAAATGTCTCCACTAGAGAGCAGTATACATGGAGACATCTGGCCAAATCCTTTGCAAGGCTGGAGAAAAATTATGACGTGGCGATTGGTTTTCTAGAAAAAACCTCAACGTATTTTTGTGTTGATAAAGTGAATGCTGCAAAGAAAATAGGATGGGTTCATATTGATTACGATAAATTGGGCATGGACCCTAAGTTTGATATTGGATATTTCCAGAAGCTAAACAAAATAGTTACAGTGTCTGAGGAATGTGAAAACATTTTTAAAAACAGATTTCCAAGTGAAAAAAATAAAGTGGAGATTGTCTATAATATAGTATCTCCTACAATGATTTATAAAATGGCAGCTCAAGAGAGTCAGGATGTATATAAAAGAAAAAATAATGAAATTATTATTCTATCAATTGGCAGGCTGCATTTTCAAAAAGGGTTTGAATTAGCGATTGAAGCTTGTAAGAAATTGGTAGATAAAGGATACAATATTAAGTGGAATATTGTAGGAGAAGGAGAAGAACGGAAAAAACTCGAATCACTTATTAAACTAAATAAATTAGAAGACCATTTTAAATTATTGGGTTTAAAGGCTAATCCATATCCCTATATAAAACAAGCTGATATTTACGCACAAACATCCAAGTTTGAAGGGAAATCCATTGCGATTGATGAGGCAAAGATATTGAATAAACCGATTATTGTTACAAACTATAGTACTGCCAAAGACCAGATTACAAATGGAATGGATGGATTAGTTGCTGAAATGAATTCAAATTCTGTCGCAGAGCATATTGAGAATTTAATACAAGACGAAGTCTTAAGGAAGAAATTAATCAATAATCTGTCCCAACTGAAATTAGGTACTGAGGGAGAAATTAACAAGTTATATGGGATCTTTAGTGGGTGAGATATATGAAAAAAACAATCTTATTTGTCATGAATAAACTAATTTGTGGTGGAGCCGAAAAATCACTTATTTCATTGTTAGAAACAATTGATTATTCACAATATGAAGTGGATTTGCTGTTATTTAAACAAGAGGGTTTATTTTTAAATAAGGTACCTAAACAAGTAAATCTACTTGAGGAACCATTTGGTTATAAGTATTTTGATATGCCGATAAAGACTGCAATTATTGATAATGTTACAAAGGGAAGACTCGATATCGCTATTTCAAGGATATTAGCAGGATATATTTTTAAAAATGAAAAAAACAAGGCGAGATGTGAACAAAGAGTTTGGAAATATATATCAAAATCATTAAACACAATGGATAAAAGGTATGATATTGCTATCGGATTTCTGGAAAAGAATCCGATTTATTTCTGTGTTGATAAGGTGGATGCAGAAAAGAAAATTGGGTTCATTCATTCCGATTACGACATGTTAGGAATGGATCCCAAAATAGATAAATACTATTTTGAAAAGCTAAGTAAAATAGTAACAGTATCAGAAGAAAGTGCTAATATTCTAAAACGAAAATTTCTAAATCTATCCTCTAAAATACAGGTTATGCATAATATCGTGGCTCCTAGAGTTATAAAAAAATTAGCTTTAGAAAGTGTAAATAAAATACAGTCAAATACCATTACAATAATTTCTGTAGGAAGGCTTCATTATGCAAAAGGGTACGATTTAGCAATTGGGGCTTGTGAATTGTTGATTAAAAATGGCTATGACATTAAATGGTTTATTATCGGTGAAGGAGAAGAGAGAGAAAAATTAGAACAATTAATAAAAAATAAAGGGTTAAAGAAAAATTTTATCTTAATTGGGATGCAAGAGAATCCCTACCCTTACGTGAGGGAAGCTGACATCTTTGTTCAATCATCTCGCTTTGAAGGAAAATCTATTGCTATAGATGAAGCAAAAATTCTGCAAAAGCCCATAGTGGTTACAAATTTTAACACAGCAAAAGATCAAATAACAAATATGGTAAATGGAATAATTGTTGATATAGATTCCCAATCAATTTATGAGGGGATTAAAACAATAATAAACGATGATGAATTAAAGGAAAGACTAAAAAGTAATTTAGAAAATGAGAGTTTAGGTACTGAATCTGAGATTACAAAATTATATGAAATAATAAATAAGTAATTATGAAAGGTGAACAATGTGATAACTAAAATTGTTTGTATTGGATTGCTTAGTTTTGCAGCATTAATATTATTTTTTGATATAACACCCGTTTTTAAAGACTGGTTAAAAAGGATTAAATTAGGAAGATTTGAAGATAAGCAATTATGGAATAAATTCATAACAGAAAAGGGAGTAAAATGGTTAATAAAGACTCCTAAAATTAAGGTAACCGATAATACAAGATTAATTCTATTGGATATATTAAAAGGAAATTACAGCAAAAGCGCCATACAACATTGGCAAGAAGCATCACTTATATTAGGGATTACAGAATATTTAAAGTACAAAGAGGATAATGCGGTTAAAATGGGACTATTAAATTTCTTAAATTCAAAATTTGATAATACCGGAAATTGGTTACATAAGCCCAAAAATATTGATGCAGCAATATTGGCGTATGCAATTATGAAGATAGAAATTATTGATAATGTTAAGTATCAAAAGGCGCTCGACTTTATTTGGGAAATAATTAGAGATCATATTGGAGATGACGGTACAGTAAAATATAGAAAATCTATGGAAAGTTACAGATACGTAGACACAATTGGATTTATTTGTCCTTTCTTAATTGCATACGGGTTTAAATTTGATAAAAAAGAATGTATTGATTTGGCAGTGAAGCAAATAAAGGAGTATGAAAAATACGGGATGTTAGATATTCATTGGATTCCAAGTCATGCATATAAAATCGAAAATACTTTACCACAGGGATTATATGGCTGGGGAAGAGGACTAGGATGGTTTGCAATAGGACTTATTGATGCATGGAATGAATTACCACACTCTCATAAATATAAAGCATCATTAGAAGAAAGTGTAGTGAAATTTGCGAAATCTATAATGCACTTTCAACAGGATAATGGAAGTTGGAACTGGCAAGTTGGTAGAAGTGAATGCAGAGCAGACTCTTCTACGACAGCAACATTAGGGTGGTTTATGATAAATGCATCAGTAATAAACAGCATTTCAAAAGATTGTCAAGAAGGTACAAACAAGGCTCTAAATTATTTAATGAAAGTAACTAGAAGAAATGGTGAAGTAGATTTTTCCCAGGGGGATACTAAAGATATTGGGGTGTACTCTACACTATTCAATATTTTACCTTTTACACAAGGATTTTGTATTAGATTGATAAATTTGTATGAGAATCAAAGGTTGAAAAAAAATTATGTTAATAAAAGTAGTTAATTATATTAGGTCAAGAATTAGAAAATTTATTCTAGAAGAAATTTGGTTAGAGGATTATATAAAGCTTGGGATGGAAATAGGAAAAAATTGTTCTATACAAACGGTTGTGGTGTTTGACTATTCACATTGTTGGTTGATAAAAATAGGAAATAATGTTACACTATCACCTTATGTCTATTTGTTAGCACATGATGCTAGTACAAAGGTAATAAATAATTACACAAAAATTGGAAGTATTATATATAGAAGATAATGCTTTTATAGGTGCAAGAGCAATGATTATGCCTGGAGTAACTGTTGGAAAAAATTCAATTGTTGCTGCGGGGAGTATTGTTACAGAATCTGTTCCAGAAGGAAGTATTGTAGCAGGTAATCCTGCAAAAATTATTTCGAGTATTCAGGTTTTTTTCAGAAAAAAATAAAGAGTATAAATATTGTGCTAAATTTTATGATAAAAGGTATACAATTAATGGGAATATTACGAAAGATAAAAAAAATAAAATGTTTGAGGAATTAACTAGAGATATAGGATTTATTGAATAAGTTATTAGAAGGTATCTTAGTTATTTTGGATGGCTAGTTCGCTATTGATATACGTTAATTAATTTTGTTATATTAATATATATATGATTAGAACTGTTCAAGTTTATATCGCCATTTAAGTAATTGCCTAAATAAAACTTTTTTATTTACATTTAACAATAGACTTTTTTTCGAAAATATTAAGACTTATTAAAAACTTAATAATTTAATAAATTGGATGTTTAACAAGCAAAACATTCTAGAGAGGGAATCAATGAGAGTAAAAAGTTCTTTAATAAATATATCTGTTGGTTTAGGAAATCAAGTTATAATTACCTTACTAAGTTTTGTATCAAGGACAGTATTTATTAATAGTTTAGGCATTGAATATCTTGGTGTAAATGGACTATTTACTAATATTCTAGCGATGTTGTCTCTAGCTGAGGTTGGAATTGGCTCAAGTATAATGTATAGTTTATACAAACCAGTTGCTGAAAATGATCAAAATAAAATAAACGTACTGATGAAATTGTATAAAAAAGCATATATGATGATTGCTCTAGTTATATTGTTACTAGGGTTATCTGTAATGCCCTTTTTATCTTTTTTTATAAAAGATTCTAATGTTGAAAATATAAATTTGATATATCTTATTTTTTTATTAAACACTGTTGCACCATACTTATATGTTCACAAAAATTCATTTCTAAATGTTTGCCAAAAGAATTATATTGTAACTGGAGTATATTCTATTTCTTCTATAATTTCTGTTTGTATAAAGATTAGCATATTATATGTCACGAGAAATTATATTCTCTATCTAGTAATTGACAGTATTATTACTATCTCAAATTCAGTTATTATATCAAGAATTGCTAATAAAAAATATCCTTATTTAAAGAATAAAACATCAGAAAGAATAGATGATAATACAAAGAAAAATATAATAAAAAATATAAAAGCCATCGTCTTACAAAATATCGGAAGCTATCTTGTATTTGGAACGGATAACATTATTATTTCTTCTTTTGTAAGTGTGGCAGCTGTAGGATTGTACTCAAATTATTATATGTTAATAGAAATTTGCAGAACATTTATCAATCAGGTTTTTAATAATATTTATCATAGTGTTGGAAATTTAGTCGCAGAGGAAACTAGAGATAAGGTCTATAGTTTATACAAAGTATATAGATTCCTAAATTTTTGGCTTTATTCATTTGCAACCATTTTTTTGGCAATATTGCTAGAGCCATTTATAAATCTATGGTTAGGTTCAAAATTTATAATGAGCCATGGCGTTCTGGCAATATTAATGATTTGTTTTTTTGAGCGTGGTATGAGAAATTCGATAACTACTGTAAAAACAACAGCAGGAATTTTTCATGAAGATAGATATGCTCCATTGTTTCAAGCTGTAATTAATCTAGTTTTCTCTATTGTTTTAGTTAAATATATAGGGATTTCTGGTGTTTTCTTTGGGACACTCATAAGTGCACTAGCTGTTCCTTTCTGGACCACACCTTATTTTGTCTATAAAAAGGTTTTTAGTATGCCATTAATAAAATATTTCTTAAATTACACTTATTATGTAATTGTTGGATTAGGTGCTTTTTTAATTACAAGAATTATTTGCAATTTTATTCTGCCTAACAATGTATTTAATTTAGTTTTAATGGGATTTGTTTGTTTAATTGTCCCTAATATAATTTATATTGTAATTTTTAATAAGACCGACGAATTTAAGTATCTGTTGATGATTTTAAGAAGTATTTTAAGTTTGTTACAGATGAAAGTGAAATATAATAAAAAAATAAGAGATGTGGGCTAATTTTGAATTAATCAAAAATGTCCAAAGGTATTTAAAATAATAAAAACGGCTAAATGTTTTAGTATTTAGCCGTTTTTTTTTTAGTTATTAAATCCCTTCTATTTACTTTAGGCATATTATTGATATTAAGCTGAGAATTAGTTGGAAGATTATATTACAATTTTTTTACCGTTACCTTTAAATTGGTATTTTCTTTATCTGTTATAAAAATAGTATTCTTATCTATTATAGATATAATTGATTGTACAATTTTAGATGCGGATGAGACAGATAAAACATAAGGTTCCAATGTATTCAAGTTATGGTTAATAGTTGTTGAATATCCATCACCATCCGTCTGCAATATTACGTTTGCTTTGTATGTGTTAACAGTATCATACCCAACATAAATATTTGGATCTTCATTTGGTAAGTTGATGTTAGTAAATAAATTGTCTGCAGAAATAAATTTAATCATAGGATTAATGCTATTATAATAAATCAGATTTAGTGGAGTAGTTCCAGTGAATTTAAACTTACAATCTTTTAAAAATAAAGTAAAGACAGCTTTTAAAGTAGTTTTGTCATGATGAATTAAATGAGAAAACGTAGAATTAGAAATTTCAATTGTACATTTTTCTAATTTAATTAAGCCGCTTGGTTGATTTAAATCTGTTGCAAAAAGGTAATTTACTGCACTAGCTGTAAGTTGACATTCCTCTAATACTATAGTTGCAGGAAAACCTGGAGTGTTTATATTTCCAACTTTTATCACAGTGTCTGTAAACCTTGACTTAGATATAAATACTCCCCTGTCTTTAGTACCCAAGATTAGGTTAATCAACGTACTGTTAGTATATTCACAATTCTCTATCGTAACCTTTTCGCTCTTAGTGGTACCATTTAGGGTTTGAATAGTAATCTTTAAATTGTTAAAAGTACACCCAATTTGCTGATAAACCTTTAAAGTTAAATCTCTTACTGTTGTTGAATCAAATATACAACTTTCTATTTTGTTAGCTATAAGGGCTGGAGCTCCAGAAATATTAGCATATTTGATTCTATTGTTTCTAAAGGTATTGTTTATATTGCTGGTGCCCATATTAATATTGGAAACGTCTATAAAATTATTATCAGTAACGTTTAATTGATATGAATCGTTGACATTAAAAGACATATTTCCACCTTGGATACTATTCTCAGAAATATTTACATAGGCATTTCCAAAGTTTGAATTCATTATGCCTATACTTGTAGGACAATTATAAATAATGTTTCCTCTAACATTTGCATATAACAAGCTATAAAGATTAATACCAATTGAATCCACGTTATAAATGTGGTTATTTTCAATTTGGATCGAATAGCACCCAGCTAATATTCCGTGATTACAGCCGTAAATAAGATTATTTCTAATAACACAGTTATCGCCATAGGAATCTTCTTGATTAATTGCATATCTTGTAGGGTCGCTAAAGATAGGCTTTCCATCTAAGAAGCTATTGCTCCCTTTTCCATTGTCTCTAATTACATTGTGTTGTACGACATTATAGCTTCCTCCAAGCGATATCCCGCCTCTATGCCCATTGTAAAGCTCGTTATATTCAACTACATTGTGATGAGGAATTAATCCGAACTTTAATGTGATTTGTAAATTTTTAGACGGATTTGTTTCACCTGAAAAGACCATTCTCATTTTCGCTGCATTAAGTGGTATTGATATATTTGTATATATTTTTTTCTTTTTGAGAACACCGATAAAGGAGTTATCTGCTTTATAGAAAAAAACATCTACGTCTTTATTTATTAGAGTAGTTAATCTTGAATACCCAGCTCCTGCTATAAGAAACGAAGAAAATTCTGCATCAGTAGGTATATTTATAAAGCCAGTTGTTAATGAATTTGTGGAAGAAACTAATTGACCAGTGTTATAATCTAAGGAATTTAATGTAAGATTCATATTAAATTCCGCTAATTCTCTAATTGCAGAACTGGAAAAGGTTATATTATCCCCCATATAATCTCTTACAATACAATTTTTTATTGTACAGTATCTTGTACTTTTACGAAAAACAACTCCATAGCTGCTTTCAACTTTTCTTTCCGCTGTTACATTCGAAAAGCTTCGATCGTCTCTGCATCCAATGATAGTTCCATTTATTAGGTGAGCGTTCAGTACATTTTCAAACAAGATACTGTTACCAACAAAATTGTAAAAATCTCTGGTGGTCCGATTGTCAAATGGTGATTTTCGATCAGAATCATAAATTACTTTTAAAGTAGAACCATTTAAGTTGAATGTCATATTACTAAGCATTTTTATTTCTCTAGGATAACATAATGAATATTGGCCTTTAGGCAATAATACACCATCATAACCATTGCTAAATGCGTATTGTATAGCATTGTTTATTCCTTGAATATTCGTATCTGCCATTAAATAATCCGCATTAGTATAAGGTTTATTAGGTATCCCTTGTGTGATATTCCATTTAACAAGATCTATAAGATACAACTTATCGCACTTCCTTTCGTTTTAACCCGAGTTTTGTTATGGTTAAGGAGAGTTTATAGAAATTATTGAAAAAATTACTTAATATTGTCGGGTCATTAAATATAATATTGTTTAGAGTTTTTTTCTGATTGGACAAGTTTACTAAATTTCAATTTATTTCAATTTTAAGGACCATTTATAAAGGAAAAATTTCTAAAAGTAATAACTTAGGCCCTTTTCTCAACTGAGAAGGGCCTAAGTTATTACTGGAGCTTGTTGTTACGTTTAATATCATTTGTTTTCAATTCCAATTTCCCATGAAAAATCTTATTATTTTCAATCAAATAGGAAAGAGCATTTTTACCTGCATAAATCGTGGAGACACCAACAGCTCCTTTTTCGCTAGACCTTATTGTATTTCCTTTAATGGTTAAGTTTGAAACGGTAGAAAGGCTATCCCTTTTCCAATAATCTCCCACTTGAATAATGGCATTTGTTTTGTACGGGAATGAACCTGTTTCAATAATGTTATTTTCAAGGATCACAGTTTTACCTGCTTGTACGGAAACTCCAGGACTATTATCACCTAATACCTTTATCGTCGAATTCTTTATAACAACTGTATCAGGTAACCCGTGGACTTTATTCGTTTCAAATCCGCCTCTAAATGATGTGAATTTGCAGTTATGGAATTCATAATGACCGGTATTGCTTACTTCCACACCGTTTTTGCCTTTTGCTGCCTCAAATTCACAGTTATTGTAAGTTCCCTTTGGCAATTGAATTCGTGTATATCCAATGACTTTTAAGTGATCAAAAGTACTCCCATCTGCTGCATTTCCTCCAAAACTATCTAAAGCAGCTTGACCAGTAATAGTTACATTTTTCAAGTGAATCGGATTTCGATTAACACCAAATTGAGTGTGTTCGTTCTTTGTGTTTTTAATTGTAATATTGGAGGCCTCAATGCCGAATGGAGTGGAACTTGCTAAATTGACTAACGTATCCTTAAATTCCATGTCATTTATCAAAATATTGTTTCCAAGGAAGGCAGCCATACCGCCATCCATTTTATTGGAATTAAATATGGCATCATTGTATATGTAAATTCTTGCATCTTTAAATGTATTGTTTTTTACCTTCGCATATTTGAAAGGTTCGGATATAGCCAATCCGATAGATTTGGAATAGAAAGAATTGTCTTCCACTATTGCATTCCTACCATCATATAAAATTAAGTCATAAGCTTGATTGTTATAAAATTTATTTCCTTTGATTTCTATTTGATTATTTAAATTGTAACCTGCTTCAACATCAATTCCGGATTGTGGGGCCGTACCTTTCATATCATGAATCTTGTTATTAAGGATGGCTGTATCTTTTGCTCCTCCAACAGTAATACCTTGGCGGCGATTAAACGAAAATTCAGAATTTTTAACAGTTACATTTTTGGAGACGCCTTGCATCCAAAATTCAATATACACATTATTCGGAACATAAGGCGTATTAAATACGGCGTTGAAATAAGCTGCATTTTTTGGAATATCCATCAAACCCCAGCCAACTGGTTTGTTTACTTCTTTTGTATTTAAGCTTGTTATAAACGTCCCATCTGCTTTGTAAAAGTATGCAGTATAGTCTTTTGTTGGCATATTTTGTTGGTGAAGGAATTGGAAAGTATTTTGAATCTTAAAATACCGGTCTGTTAGTGGAATCTTTTCAATTCTCATTTTTGTGGAGTCTTTAGTCAGCTTCCCTTTAGAATTAACGGATCCAGGTACAAAACTCTTCGCATAAAATTCTTTGATGAGTTTACCCATTGAACCTACAGCTAAGCCATCCCCTGTAAAATGTATGGATTTAATTCCATCAATAGTTACATCACTTGCTCCACTTGTAACAATCCCATACCCGCCTTCATGCGTTGATTTTATCATATTATAATCGTGAGTTTCTTTATCTCCTTTGTATGTTCCCCCTTTTAAGGAAACATTGTGAACACCGGGTCCCATATAAAGAAGTATATAACCTGTATTACTGTTCGCTTCTTTTTGCAGAACAGTACCTTTTCCTAATTGAAAATCCATATTACTAACCATATTTATTTGTCCATCTTTTGAAACCAAATAAGTTCCATCCGGAACAACAAAAGTGGAGTAGCCTTGTTGGTAAGCCCATTTGAGAGCTTGATTCAATCCTTTGGTTGTTTCCACTGCGTGTGTAGCATCGTTATATATCCCCCAACGGCTTAACTCTAAAGTATATTTAACACTTAACTTTGTTTTTTCTGCATGCACCTGGACAAAAGAGTTAAAAAAATTAACAGGGAATAAAAAAAGTAACAAAGAAATTGTTATTACGACCTTAAAAAAACATTTTTTCAATTGGTTCATCCTTTACTATTTTTTTATTTTAAGCCATTAGATAATTCTGCCCTGATTTGATTAATAAAATAAGCTTTCCCTGGAATCGAAAAGTATTTGTTTTCATGTTGGGGTTTAATAGATTTTGTCGAATAAAAGTTCTTTAAAAGGAACATTTGTTGAATTATAATATTCAGTTAGAAGAGTTAAAATTTACGTGGTTTTAATAACGTGAATTTTTTTTGATTAATAGGTTCTTTATAATGAACAAAATTGAAGGAGGATTTTGTATATGTCTATATTAGTTACAGGCGGCGCAGGATACATTGGATCTCATACCTGTATAGAGTTATTGAATGCAGGGCATGAAATTGTTGTGGTGGACAATTTTTTGAATAGTAAGCCTGAGTCTTTAAAAAGGGTTAAAGAAATAACAGGCAAGGACTTTAAAATTTATGATGTGGATTTACTTGATTACTCTGCAATAGAGTCTGTGTTTCTTGAAAATGGTATTGTGGCAGTAATTCATTTTGCTGGATTAAAAGCAGTTGGAGAATCAGTATCTATGCCATTACGGTATTATAACAACAATATAGTAGGGACATTAAATTTATGTCGAGTTATGGAGAAATATGGGGTTTATAACTTAGTATTTAGTTCTTCAGCAACCGTATACGGACTTCAAGAACAGGTACCTCTAAGTGAGGATTTACCACTTCAAGCAACAAACCCTTATGGGCGCACAAAACTAATGATTGAGGAAATTTTACAAGATTTATATGCTTCCAACCAAAACTGGAGTATTGCCCTGTTACGTTATTTTAATCCAGTTGGTGCACACTGCAGCGGGCAAATTGGAGAAGATCCTAATGGTGTTCCTAACAATCTCGTTCCTTATATTACTCAAGTAGCTGTTGGGAAATTACCTGAACTAAAAGTATTTGGTGGTGACTATCAAACACATGATGGTACTGGAGTTAGAGATTATATTCATGTGGTAGATCTTGCAGATGGTCATTTAAAAGCTCTGGTAAAGGTTATGGAGAATTCAGGAATTACGGCATATAATCTAGGAACTGGTACAGGATACAGCGTATTGGATATGATTCATGCCTTTGAACAAGTAATTGGGCGTCCAATACCATATAGAATAGTAAACCGAAGACCTGGAGATGTTTCTATTAGTTTTGCCGATGCTTCCAAGGCAAATGAAGAACTAAATTGGAATGCCAATAAAGGTCTTGATGAGATGTGTAAAGATTCATGGCGATGGCAAGTTAATTATCCTAATGGATTTGAGAAAGAGTACGAGAAAATAAATGCTGTTAATCAATTATAAAATTATTATATTAATTTTGACTGGTATTTAAATAATGGATTGTAACCCAAAGAGGTATTTATTTGGTAGTCGCATAAACGTTTTATCAACGAATAAGTTAATAGAGCATCACATTTTTGTCGAATTTTTGTTCTTTTAACAGAACGTTTATTGGTTTATAATTTTATATAAAGATATTTCTATTTATAAAATGAAAATTGACAAGCTTTTTTGGGTTTAACGTTCATTATAGTGAACGTAATTAGATAGATTAGGAGGTGATATAAGTGATTAAAGAAACAGTTTATTCTAGACCAATCGTCTTAAGCCATCAACCAATACGTTTTGAAACAGCCCAGAGTTGGAATCCAGGTAAGGGTAAACACGACCATAATGGAACAGGCAATGATGGAATCAACTTCCCAGTAGACACAAATCCAAATCCACAACCTTGTGGAGCGGGAACCGCCGGCAATGGAAATAATAATGGCAATGGAAACGGAAATGGTAATATCGGAGTAGGTCAGTGTAATCCAAATGTTAACCCTTAATTTCACAGAGGCGGAAGACCAAAGGGAATATCTCCATTGGCTTCCCTTCCTAATCAATATCGACTTATCCTATAGGAGGCCAATATGATCTCATTAAATACAAAAATTGGCGACCATTTCATACATATAATCTGTGAGTCTGTATATCTAAAGAAAATGTTTGAAAAAAATTATCATTCCCACATTTATGCTGATAATATGCAGCCAGATCTTGTCATCAAAATTGAAGAGGGCTACGGTGTTTCCTTTCAAGATTATGACGTAGAAATCACAAAAAAAAACAACCAAATCCTTTACCGCCGAGCTGATTACCTAATAGAGGTTGATACTGACTTTAGGTCTGCAGTTATATCAGTTTATAATGATTTTGCCTTAAAACACGCCTTAACAAATTTATACAGTGCCTTCATTGTTTATCATAATTGGGGTCTCTTGATCCACTCCTCATGTGCAATAGAACACGGTAAAGCCCATATTTTCGCTGGTCAATCGGGGGCAGGTAAATCAACAGCAGCCAAACTATCGTATCCAAGACCACTTCTTTCGGATGAGGCAACACTTGTCAAAATTACTTCCAATGAAGTTATTGTATATAATTCACCATTTCGAAGTGAAATCCAAGCAGATTCTTTTGAGGGAAATGTAGAATTAGCTAGTGTTCAATTACTTTGCCAAGCCCTTCAAAATAAAAGAACCAGATCTATTAAATCGGATGCACTACTTCATTTAATGGATAAAGTCTTCTTTTGGCCCCATAGTGTTGAAGAGACCAAAACCATAATGAGGTTAATGACCAAATTGGTGAAGAATGTACCTGTTTATGAACTGCATTTTCAAAAAAATAATACATTTTGGGAGTTAATATCATGATGACTCAATATATTCAAAAAGGAAATTATGAAGCTACCGAGCTTGATGGAGAATGGATTATCTTGAATACTGACCAATATACAATCACCAAATTAAATGATGAGGGTGGACATTGCTGGTCATTGCTTAATAAGGTTCAAACAGTTGATTCCCTAACTCAATCTTTGTTGGAGAAGTTTTCAACAACTGAAAATGTGCAGCAAGTAAAAAAGGACATGGAAGAATTTCTAGCCAATCTCGTTCAGTACGGGCTGATTGAACATGTTGATTGACAACCATACCTTTGCAATTCTTAAACGTACGATCAAAAAGGACGGCTGGTTGGAGCTGCCTGCATATGGGAATAGTATGTTTCCTTTTATTCAACAAGGTAATCTATGTAGGTTTATCCCATGTCCATCTTCACAATTAAAGAAGGGCGATGTGATTCTGTTCTATTCGCAAACAGGTCAATTAATTGCCCATCGCTTTGTGAGTGTAAAAAAAATAGATAACCAACTGTTTTTCTTATTTAAAGGTGATACAAACCTTGGGTACGATCAACTTATAAGAGAAGAGTATATCCTTGGTAAACTAGCAAGTGTGCAAAAAAAACAACTGACTATAAACCCGCAACATTTTCTTGCTCGCTGTTGGGGAAAAATGATTCTTACCTTTCCTATACTATCAGGCATGCTTAGAAAATTTTTAAATAGGAAATTCAAATTACAATTCTAATAACATTTGGAGTGTCCATATGATGAAGGAACGGATTGATTCTTTAATTAAACAATATTTTTCCATGAAAGATCTTCGCAGGACCTTTTCCTTTGTATTTCCTTTTATTATGAGACGTTGGAAGGCCTATATTGTCATTCTTCTATTATTAGGATTGGACATTTACTTAACGATTGCTTTTGCAAAGTACTATGGTCAGATTACTGATGCAGCTATTCATGGTGGCTATCAACAGATTTTATCATTTATTCCATATGGCGCATTGCTTATATTATTGAGTATCGTCTCCAGTGTTTCATATACATACTTTAATATGATTGCAACCAATGGGGTGAAAATGGACATTAAAAATCATTTTTTTCACCATGTATTAAGACTGCCAGCAGCAGATACATCCAATATTCGATCTGGTGAATTAATGTCCCATTTTTCTAATGATATCCATGGTGTCGATGGGGTAATTGGAAGTAATCTTATCAGTTTAGTTAGATTACCAATTATCTATATTGTTGTCTTTTTTTATTTGTTAAATATTAATCTGACACTATGTATGGTAAGCCTTATCATTGCACCAATCGCGGCATTATCTGGTGTTGCATTTGGCTTGTTGCTTCGGAAAAATGGTAGATTGATACACCGATTAGTAGGAAATATTAATAGCCTCCTAAATGAGACGTTTCACGGCTTCACGGTTATTCGTTCCTTTACACTTGAGAAACTTCAATATACTAAGTACGCCAAACAAAATAAGGAATTATTCCAATTGGAGCTTGAAAATGCAAAACTTCAAAGCTGGTATAATACGGGTGGTCAAATCTTAGGTTCTATCACTTTTATGATTAATCTCTCTGTTGGAGCCCTTTTTGTATCCAAAGGGGTGTTAACCGTTGGAGCTTTGTTAACGTTTCTAAACTTAGTTGGTCACTTATTTTATCCAATCACAGGAATGGCGAGTCTATGGGCCGGCTTTCAACGGTCTGTGGCAGCACTGGAGAGAGTGCTAGCGGTTCTCGAAACACCAGCCGATTTAAAAGAATTGCCTTCTTTTGAGTCAACCTTGAACCGAGTCGATTCGATTCAGTTTCATAACGTCACCTTTAATTATGTGGAAAATAAAAATGTGTTGGAACATTTTCATTTAGAGATTCCTGCTGGAAAAGTGGTGGCGTTAGTTGGCCCTAGTGGAGCTGGTAAGAGTACACTTTTTAATCTTTTACAAGGATTTTATAGGCCGCAATCAGGCGAAATAAAGATTGCTGGTAAGCCTATTACAGAGATTTCCGCTTCAGCATTAAGGAGTTCGATTGCCCATGTCCCTCAAGAAACCTTCTTATTTGCTGGAACCGTTCGAGATAACCTTTTGATTGCCCGCCCCAATGTGACTGAGAAAGAAATGGTGGAAGCGGCAATCAATGCTGAGATTCATGACTTTATTCTCTCACTTCCTAACAGATATGAAACTCAAATTGGCGAAAATGGAGTTAAGTTATCTGGCGGCCAAAAGCAAAGAGTCGCAATTGCCCGTGCAATATTAAAAGATTCGCCCATTTTATTATTAGACGAAGCTACTTCCGCTTTGGATGGTGAAACCGAATATTACGTCAAAGAAGCACTGGATGAATTGATGAAAGGTAGAACGACGATTGTTATCGCCCACCGCTTGTCGACAGTCCAAAACGCTGATGTAATCATGGTGATGAATGATGGGAAAATTGTTCAACAGGGAACACATGAGGAGTTAATCGGACAAAAAGGTTTATATCGAAAACTCAACGAAACATCCTATAGTTCAAATAAAGAAACACCTTTGTCTTTAGTTTCAAACTAATAAAATGGGAGATGAGGCTAGTGAGTATAGAGTTCGTCAGATTTTTATATGATAATCAGAAATCACTGCCTCAGGATGCAGTGTTTTATCATCAAGCGCTTCAGGATATTGAAAATGACGGTATTGCATCTCAAGTTTATTTTTTATTAAAGCAGCAGGGGAGGCTCTATCAAACGCCTGCATTTTTTCAATTTCGTCTTAAAGAAGAATATGATAAAGGATTTTATCAAAACCTTTTTATTAAAAATCAAACGGATCAATTATTGCGAGGATTTGAGGAGAAAAAGATAGATGTTATTGCTCTTAAAGGGGTTTATTTTGCTGAGAAATATTTTGGCCACATGGGGGCAAGGGCTACATCTGATATTGATTTGTTAGTCAGAATACAGGACCTAAATATCGCCATTGAATCCGTAAAATCATTAGGTTTTACTTTTGAAGAGGAGCAAATACCTGGTCATTTCCATTGCAGTTTTAGCAAGAGATTACCTACCTCGCCCACTCCGTTAGTGGTGGAATTACATTGGGATTTGGTGAAGAGAAGTACCTCGAGGTTTAATATTAATGACCTTTGGAAACAGTCGATACCCGTGAGCAAATCAGGATATATTAAAGAACTGTCCCATCTTCATACCTTTTATATGATATGCCTTCATGGCTGGCGGCATAATTTAGATTCGATGAAATATTTTATGGATATTATTCAAGTCATTTACAAGGACAGTAATGAGATTGATTTTGACCAATTCATAAAGCTTGCGGAATCTCACCAAACATTAAAACGAATGATCAGGACCTTATCCATCGTTTATCAGCAATTTCCACACTTAGACGATGTCAAGATGTTCCCATTTAAAGCGAATAATACTCTTTGGGAGTACCAATCTATAAAGGGATTTAGGAAGTACTGGGATTTCCTCGATTATCAATTTTTTAGCTATGATACAGTCAAACATACGTTGATTGAAATCGGAAACTGGATATGGCCTTCAAAATATGAAGTATCTTCACAAATAGGTGAGCGGTCACAAGGAAAGAAGATGTACCTATTGTTGTATAAGAAGAGACTTACCAGTATATTAAAAGCGGTATTGCCACATTAATAAGCCATCTGGACCAACAGATGGCTTATGTCCCATTAATTGTTTCAGGTATTACCTCAATTCAGAGTTCCTTTAAAGGAGATTAGGAATTTTTAATCCCCAATAACCCTCCGAAGATTGTAGATAAACTCCTATTATCTATAAAAGAATACCTTCAAATTGTTTTTTCCGTCAATTGTGGCTAGTAAAACGTTCTGTATCTCTGTTTGATGCGTTTGATTAAGAGTGTGAATAAGCCACCCTTTATCCTTGTTGATTTGCTTCAGTGTATGATAATCTATCTTTCCTTCTTTGATTACCGTCTGTGGGAGATCGAAAGGCTCAGTTTTTATCTGATAGATTGATGGCGTAATCGCCTCGTACTGAGGATCTAAGAAAATTGAAAGTTTCCCATCAGATTCCCATAATGCTAACGCAACCTTTTTAATATCTTCTACCTTTTCTTTCCTTAATTCAGCTAATAAATGATTAACGGATATTCTAGCTTTCTTTAAGGCCTTATAAATGATTTCTCCTTCTTTAATAAGGGGAAATGGCGCTGGGTCTAGGAACTTATCGATGAGTGCCGATTTTAAGCTGATTAATATACCCCCTGTATACAAAGCAACCAATACAACGGTAGTAATCATCGATCCTTTCATCCCAAGATGTTCATCTGATAATGGATGAGCAATAATATTTCCTATGACCATGGCGATAACGAAATCCAGTAATCTTAATTGGGAGATAGCGCGTTGACCCATGATTTTTGCAACAATGAGTAAAAAGAAAAATCCAATGATGGCTCTTAGAATCCACTCAATTGAACTAAGTGTTTCTTGGCTATGAAAAAAATTCAAGAAAGTCACATCCTTTATCTCTGATAAGCATCTCATTTAGTATTGTCTTGAATTCCTTTTTGTTTGCACAGACTTATCAAAAACAATAAAACAGGATGAGCAAAGTGGCCCATCCTGTTTCATCTAATATTAAACCTTTTTAAAATAAAAAATACTGATAAAATACCGAATGAATCAATAACTAAGTCATAAAAACGTCCATCTCTCCCGAAAAATAACTGCAGGAATTCTGTTAGAAACGCAAAAGTAATGGAGATTCCGATAGAATATATGTGACTTCTTAATAGATTGAAGAGGAGAAAATCCATTATCGCAAAACCGATAAAATGGCCTAACTTAATTTTAATAAATTCAGAATGAATCAAGGTTAAATCATTTAAATAAAAAAAAGACAAAAAGTCCGGATTTGATACCCACTTTAATCCAAATGAATGTAAATATATTAATCGCTCTATACTCTCAGTCCAGGTATTTACCAACAAAAATAGTCCCCATAAAATAATCATTAAGACTTTTATAAAAAGAAATCGTTTCTTTGTCTTTCTCTTACGTATTCTACTACCTTGTACCGGTTGATAATCCAAAATCCTTGCTCCTAACTAACTAGTATTTCTTAATTGAATTATATTATTAATTTTATCATTGTTCCCTTTAAAGAACAAATAGGAGATATTCACACTAAAATAATCCAATAATGTACAACTTTCGTATTATAAGTTAATAATATTTCTATGGGTAAAATTAACCCGTTTCCATTTACAAAATTCTACATTTTCTTTTATAATGAACATAAGTTGTTCTTATTTAGGAACCGATAATTAGAAAAGAAGATTCATCACCACATTTTGTG
>NZ_JAGGQR010000019.1:0-73681 GCF_018613205.1 Bacillus sp. ISL-46 | reverse complement strand
CCAACTAGCTAATGCGCCGCGGGCCCATCTGTAAGTGTCAGCCGAAACCGACTTTCAGCTTTTCCTCATGAGAGGAAAAGGATTATCCGGTATTAGCACCGGTTTCCCGGTGTTATCCCAGTCTTACAGGCAGGTTGCCCACGTGTTACTCACCCGTCCGCCGCTAACCAACAGGAGCAAGCTCCTATTGATTCGCTCGACTTGCATGTATTAGGCACGCCGCCAGCGTTCGTCCTGAGCCAGGATCAAACTCTCCAAGAAAGTTGATTAGCTCATTTTGTTACGTTGGCTTAGTTTCTTAATTGAAACTAAAAATTTTGTTTGTTTGCACGATTTTGTTTGTTTAGTTTTCAAAGAACAATTTCTCATTCGCTCGTAAGCGACTTTATTAATATAACACAAAGCATTTGAAAGTGTCAATAACTTTTTTTAAACCGCCACTTACGAAAACATCATTTAGTTTGTTTCGCAGCGACGGTTATTAATATACCAAGTAACAACGAAAAGGTCAATAGGTTTTATTGTTTTTTTACGATAATTTTTTATTGAGTCGATAACCTCTATGAAAAACCCCTTGGCCCTTCGTTTCAATATTAACTACTTCTATCAAATGTTTATCAATTAAATATTCAAGAAGCACTCCCAAATCGACTGAGTATGGGAGCAACTCTTCTTCACTCATAATTTCATTAAACATCCAAATTTCCTTACGACTAAGAATATCTAACAAATGGACTGTCCCAATATTTGTTCTCGAATGGATCATGAACTCGCTCGCAAGGAACAGCAGCTCAAGTCTTTTCTCAAGCGTTTCTTCGCTATAGACAAGTTCTTCGTATAGTTTATAAATTTCTGGTTCAATCTGTTTTACTTGATTCCATACAGTCAGTTCTGGATGGAGTCCATTTTCTAATATTGCTAACCTGGCAAGATGGTGCAGCGAATGGACAACATAGTTGTATGCATCTAAAAACTGATGACCTTCAAACAAAGCTTTTCCATCCACATATCGCCGAATCAATTTGGCAAATTCTAAACCCATTTTTATTTTGCGTCCGTTAAAAGGAAATTCTCGCAATTCCGTTTTTAAATTGGCAACGTATTCGTTTCGATCAAAAATGATTTTTGCCTCATGAAGCCATTCAAATATTTTCCGATTCGATCCTAATAATAACCACTCTTGCAACTGCGCTTCTGTGATGATATGCATTGCTGCCTTTTTATCGTAGTAAGTATAGTGCTTAATGAATAGCGGCTGATCCGCTTCTTTGACAAGAACTAAGAGAATTTCATCAAATGAATCTGTTATATGGCTTAACTTTTGTTTTTTTTGTACCATTAATACTCCAAGGGTATTTAATTGGCTCGCCCTTTCTTGATAAATAGGCCGAAGGATGTCTTCCATCTTCATTCCTCCATTTTTTTCAGGTAGCAATATAAGTTCGACAAGGAAAACAAATCTCCTTCTTTATTCAAAGACAAATTTCGACATTCTTCTACGTAGACTTTTCTTTTCTATTTATAAATATGGTATAGTTTTCTCTAGGAGGGAGTTACATGGCAAAATATTCGAGTAAAATAAATAAAATTCGTACCTTTGCATTATCGTTAATTTTCATTGGTTTCATTGTTATGTATGGTGGTATCTTTTTTCGATCTTCACCACTTATTATGACCATTTTTATGATTTTGGGCCTACTTTTTATTATTGCCAGTACTATTGTTTATTTTTGGATTGGAATGCTTTCTACAAAAACCATCCAAGTAAAATGTCCAAGCTGCGGTAAGCATACTAAAATGCTTGGTAGAGTGGATATGTGTATGTATTGTCGTGAGCCATTAACCCTTGACCCTAATTTAATAGGCAAGGAATTCGATGAGTCCTATAATAAAAAATCCTAAAAATAAAAAGAGGAAGAAGTAAACCAATCTGCAGAATAGCTGCCATGGATTACTTCTTCCTCTTTTATTTGCAGCAAAAGACTGATTTTTTAAAAATCAGCCGCCATCCAATTTAATGCACTTCTTTACTTGCGCACTCTGGGCAAGAACCGTAAATTTCCATACGATGATTCTCGACTTTAAAGCCGGTTACATGCGATGCTAAGTGCTCCACTTCATCTAAGCCCGGATAAAGGAAGTCAACAATTTTCCCACACTTCTCACATATCACATGATAATGATGGGATGTTACAAAATCAAAACGGCTGGAGGCATCTCCAAAAGTTAATTCCTTCACTAGACCCACTTCACGAAATACTCGTAAATTATTGTAAACTGTCGCCACACTCATATTAGGGAATTTTCCCTCTAGAGCTTTATATATATCATCTGCGGTAGGATGTGACATCGAGTTTATTAAATATTCAAGTATCGCATGACGCTGCGGAGTAATCCGTACCCCTGTTTCTTTTAAGGTATCCAACGCTTCTTTTAACTGATTCATCGCCATGCACCTTCTTTCTAAAAAGTATTCTTAGATTATAATTGTTATAATTAATTTTACTAAGTAATTTGTACTTTTGTCAATATTGTTATCTCATTAACGGGAAATGTTTATTTCCTTTTTCCATGTTTGTTTGTATTTTATGATAAATATTATCAATTATTTCTTTCCCTTGAAAATTTTCATTATTAAATGACTCACCGCAAGTCCAAACCTAGAACTTATTTCATGATAAATCCCATATACACTTATATAAATTGAAATTTAGAAATCCTTTTTATTTCCATAAAAAAAGGGCCACTATGGACCCAAAGTTTATCTGAGGAGGTATGCCCTAATAAAATGATATTCAATCTAACGTTTCTTGCATTGGACAAATGCCTTTTCTGCACAAAATAGGCTTCAGTAAGCAGATCAGCTTAACTGTTCTCGTATGTAAGATAAAGCCTCTTCTACATGATCTTTAACTTTGACCTTTCTCCATTCTTTGACGAGTTTGCCTTCCTTATCAATAATAAAAGTAGATCTTTCTATACCCATGTATTCTTTCCCAAAGTTTTTCTTTAACTTCCAAACTCCAAATGCTTCCGCTAAAAGATGTTCCGTATCTGCAAGTAGCAAAAATGGCAAACCATATTTCTCTACAAATTTCTGATGGCGGTCAACCGGATCCGGACTGACTCCCAAAATCACGGCATTTACCTCAGTAAATTGTTGAATTTGATCCCGAAAATCACATGCTTCGGTTGTACAGCCCGGAGTCATGTCTTTTGGATAAAAATAAATAACAACATTTGTGCCCCGAAATTTTGAAAGATTTACTGTTTCTCCATTATTGGCTTCTAACTCAAAATTCGGTACTTGCATTCCGATTTCAACAGTCATCCCTACCACTCCCATTGTAAATTATTCCTTATCGTTAGCGTAGCAAAATCCTAGCTGGCAAAACAACTCTCCCGCATCACTAGCTGACTTTTTCCCGATCAAAAACAACGCGGGCAACAAATGCAGCAGGTAGTGTATAACCGATCAACGCCTCTGTAACGGTAAGGATTCTTCCTATCCCTTGTGGAATGACATCGCCATTCCCAACTGAAAATAAGGTCATTGCACTAAAGTAAAAGCTTGTTTCAAAAATATTTTTGTTTTGATTATTTACCTCTATCAACAATGACATTCCGATTAATTCAAAAAGCAAATAAATAAGACCAAAACCAATAATGACAGTCAAATACACAGAACCTAAATACAAAAAATTATCAATTGATACCAATTTACCTTTTACGGTATTTGGAATAAAAAGCGTCCTTAAACTCATAAAGATGCAAAAGATGACGATTGGAAGCAAGAAAAAAAACACCACAGACCACCTCTATTTTAACATCTGGTATTTAATTTCTATGCACGCTTGACCAATAAAATATCAAATTCTAGTTAATTGCCCGCACCTCGGTATTTTTTTACTCCTTGATTCCAAAGCATTACGGAAAGTACGAAAAAAACAATTCCCATCACAGGTGTTAAGAACGAATACCAAAACCATTCTTTTTTTCCAAGGAAAAAGGCAGCAGGATAAACACCAACAAAGGCAAATGGCATCACCCATGTTAGTACAAAACGAATTAGTTTATTATAGATATTAACTGGGTACCTGCCATAGTTGCTAATATTGTACATCATCGGCATAAGAGATGTACGCGCATCTGCCCAAAAGCTAATGCAGGCAATCATGATGAAAACTCCACCATAAACCAATGCCCCACCGAGGACAAAAACAATAAAAAAGATTGGATCGAACCAATGGACTTCCAGTCCCAATCGACTCCCCGCATAAAACATAACAGCAAGTCCTGTTAATGCCCCTAACAATGATTCCAATTCAATTCGTTCAAGGATAATTTGAAAGAGACTGTGTATCGGCCTTGTTAAGATACGATCCAGCTCCCCCTTAACTATATAGCGCTCATTAAAATCCCAAATGTTAAAGAAGGCAGAAAAGACTGCGGAAGGTACTAGAAAAAATCCATAGATAAATATGATTTCATCCCTGTTCCAGCCATTTAACAAATTGGTATGTCCAAAGACGACCAATATGAAAATAAGGTTTATTGCTTGTGATAGTAAATCAGAGAAAAACTCTACAAATATATCTGCTCGATATTGAAGTCTCGTTTTTAAATATTGAGATATATATTGAAAAAACATAGATATATAAAACAACTCTTACCCCCCTTGAATAATCAGTTGTTTCTTCGCCAAAATCCAAAGAATTTGGATTGGAAAAAATAATATGATTACCCAAACAAATTGTTGAGAAATTGCTTCGAGTGCCTGGGTATGGGAAAAACCTTTAGTAACAATCATACTGGGAAAATAACTGATTCCTTGAAAGGGAAGATATTTCATCACATCCTGTGCCCAGCCTGGAAAAAAACTAATCGGCAGTAGCAGCCCTGAAAATAAATCAATAACGACACGTTTTGCCCGAATTAGCCCAGAGTTATTATATAAGAAGAAAGTAGTAATCCCAGTTAATAAATTCAGTTCCGTATTAATAAAAAAACTTAACAGGATCGAGAGCGCAAACAATCCCCAGACACTTGGATCCCATGTAAATTTAATAGGAAAGACGAAGTAAACAATGATCATTCCCGGTCCAGAAAAAAAGAATAACCTGAAAATCCCTTCCCCCAGTCCTTGCATCGTTTTCATTCCAAGATAATTATAGGGCCTGATTAATTCAATAGCCACTTTACCTTCCATAATTTCTAATGCCATTTCACGATCTAGATTGTTGAAGTAAAATGCTCGCGCCATCCAGGAGACAGCTACATATGTGGTCATCTGAGTGACAGATAAACCAACAATATGTTCCTTAGAACCATAGATCGCCGACCATAAAAAATAATAGGCCCCAATGTTTATGCTATAGATTAGAATTCCTGTGTAATAATTGGTTCGGTATGCAAGCATCATTAAAAAGCGGATTCTAATCATTTCAAGGTATTTATCCACTTAAACTGCACCCTTTTCATAGATATTTCGAATGATTTCTTCTGTAGATGTTTCGTTTATTTTAATATCTTTAATTTTAAATGCAGCTACTACTTTGGCAATTACTTGTGAAATAAGTTCATCATTATCTTCAAGTGTGGCTGTAAAGATTTGCTCTTTTTCGTCAAGGTCCCACTTAACAAGCATTCCGCTGGTGAGATTTTGCACGGCAGAAATTCCAACCTTCTCAAGAAACTGAAACTGAAGTTCTTTCCCTTCGCCCCATTTCTCCTGAAGATTCTTAAGCGCACCATCATAAATAACCTTACCTTCATCGAGCATAATTACCCGCTCGCATAATGCCTCAATATCGGTTAAATCGTGTGTGGTTAAGAGGATTGTCGTTTGATATTTCTCATTGATTTCTTTTAAAAAATCACGAATCTTCAACTTAACGAGTACATCTAAGCCAATCGTCGGTTCATCCAAAAACAATAGTGGCGGATTATGAATCAACGCAGCCGCAAGCTCACACCGCATTCTTTGGCCAAGAGATAATTTGCGCACAGGCTTATCTAAGAGCGGCTCGATATCTAATGTTTGTATCACATGATTCATGTGGCTGTTATAATCTGCATCTGATACCTTATACACCTTTTTCAAAAGGCGAAAGGATTCTTGAACAGCAATATCCCACCATAATTGCGAACGCTGTCCGAAAACAACTCCAATGGTTTGAACAAATCGTTCCCGTTCTTTATGAGGATTCATTCCATTAACGATGATTTGCCCTGAAGAAGGCGTTAAAATTCCTGTAAGCATTTTAATCGTGGTTGATTTCCCTGCACCGTTTTCACCGATATAACCAACCATTTCACCCTTTTTCACTGTAAAATTAATATCATTTACAGCCGGAACAACTTTATAATTTCTTGTTAGTAAGTCCCGAAACGCCCCTTTTAAACCTGTCCTGCTGGAATATGACTTAAACTCTTTTCGTAAATTTTTGACTTCAATCACATTTTTCATTTTTTCCTCCCGAAACAATGCCCTAAAGAATTAGTTTAGCCAATTGAGGTTGATAAAACAACAATCAAGCACCCCATTAATTTTCGCAAAAGTGAAAACAGATTAAGAGGGTGAAGAAAAGTGATAAAATAGGTAGGAAGCAATTTAAGGAGGAAAAAAAATGAAATTTATTAATTCAGAAAGATTACATAATGAAGCACTTGAACACATTGTTGGTGGAGTTAACAGCCCCTCTCGTTCTTATAAAGCTGTTGGCGGAGGTGCTCCGGTTGTAATGGAGCGCGCACAAGGTGCTTACTTTTGGGATGTCGACGGCAATCAGTATATCGATTATCTCGCAGCATATGGGCCCATTATTACCGGTCATGCCCACCCACATATCACAGAGGCAATCAAACGTGCAGCAGAAAGCGGCGTCCTTTATGGTACTCCAACACCTCATGAAGTGAAATTTGCGAAAATGTTAAAAGAAGCAATTCCTTCTATGGAAAAAATTCGTTTCGTAAACTCAGGAACGGAAGGCGTGATGACAACGATCCGAGTGGCTCGTGCCTACACTGGCAGAGATAAAATTATTAAATTTGCCGGCTGTTATCACGGTCACTCTGACCTCGTCCTTGTTGCAGCAGGCTCGGGGCCATCTACATTAGGCACTCCAGATTCTGCGGGTGTTCCGAAAAGTATTGCGCAAGAAGTGATAACGGTACCTTTCAATGATATCGAACCATTTAAAGAGGCAATTGCTAAATGGGGCGACCAAATCGCAGCAGTATTAGTGGAACCCATTGTTGGTAACTTCGGGATTGTAGAACCAAAGCCAGGTTTCTTGCAGGAAGTTAATGAGATTACTCATGCAGCAGGCGCACTTGTAATTTATGATGAGGTCATCACGGCCTTCCGCTTTATGTACGGCGGTGCTCAAGATTTATTAGGCATCCAGCCGGATCTAACCGTGTTAGGTAAAATCATTGGCGGTGGTCTTCCCATTGGTGCCTACGGTGGCCGAAAAGAAATTATGGAAACCGTTGCACCGCTCGGACCAGCTTATCAGGCAGGGACAATGGCAGGGAATCCCGCTTCCATCCTTTCAGGTATCGCCTGTCTAGAGGTTTTAAAACAAGAAGGAATATATGACTATTTAGACCGTTTAGGTGCGATGCTTGAAGAAGGAATTTTAGAGGCAGCTATGGAAAATAATATTCAAATTACCATTAATCGTTTGAAGGGTGCGTTAACTGTTTATTTTACAAATGAAAAAATCGAAAACTATGTACAAGCTGAAAACACAAACGGTGAAACATTTGCAAAGTTCTTTAAACATATGCTCCATCAAGGAATAAACCTTGCTCCATCCAAATATGAAGCATGGTTCTTGACAATCGCTCATACTGAAGCAGATGTTGAAGCAACACTACATGCGGTAAGAAATGCATTTTTCTCACTTAACAACGAATAAATATGCACATTTTATGCACAAAAAGGAGTGGAAATCACTCCCTTTTTTTTAAAAAATCATCTTGAAAACGTTTACAATAAGATGTTCCCTCATTTATCCTACACCTTTTAACCACTATTTTCTTATCCAAATTACTGCATATTTATTTGATTTCTGAAAATTCTTATGATACTATTATATTATTATTTTTAGATATACTTTTTAACTTTATACCTCGTTAAAGTAACAACCGAAAACTATCTACAAACACTATATTCTCAAACTTTAAGTTTCATAGGAGGTGAAAGAGGCCTTAGCAGATATATGCTAAAGCCTAATAAGATGACACAAAAATGGACCCCTTCCCTTTTCAAAGATTTCCATAAACAAGAACACGATGCCTGCGGGATTGTCGCATGCCTTGAAAAAACTAAGAGCCCAACTAGAAAAAATATATTTGATTGTATAGACGCTCTTGTGACAATGAATCATCGCGCAGGTTTTATTAACGGTGAAGGCGATGGCGTTGGCATTCATACCGATATCCCTGTCGAGCTTTGGAAAGAAAAATTGCTTCAGGCTGGCCAGGAACCCTCACTAGCTGAAAAAGAAGAATTTGCTGTTGGTCATGTTTTCATTAGTCAAAAGGTAAACTGGGAAACTACCAAACAAGAATTAATTAAGAAGTTGGAAAAATACGACTTTGATTTAATTTATGAAACTGATAAGGTTACGGACACTTCTGCACTTGGTCCCATTGCCATTCAGGAAAACCCTGTTTTTTGGCAATTTGCCTGTCTTTCCACAAAAAAAGGGCAGGAATTATCAAAATCCCTTTTCGATGCATTAGTTGATTTAGAAACAAACGAGCATGTCCATGTGGCTTCACTAAGTCAGAACCATGTGGTTTATAAGGTTATGGGGGCTGGGGATATTCTTCCACGTTACTATTATGACCTTGCGAATCCACTTGTTGCTTCAACCATGACACTCGGACATAATCGCTATTCTACGAATACACTTTCAAGCTTTTTCCGGGTACAGCCGTTTAGTGTTCTCGGGCATAATGGGGAGATTAATACCATTGCAAAGCTTCGTGATGAAGCAAAAATGATTGGTGTACCGCTTGTCAAAGATGGCAGTGACTCCCAAGATTTAAGCCGTACAATGGAAACATTGATTTGCCGCGAAGGATTTTCATTATTTGAAGCAATGGATGTTTTATTCCCGCCAATTATCAATGAAATTAAGGCATATCCTGAAAATCTCCAAGATCTATATACCTATTTAAGGGAAGCATGGGGACACTTTGCCCAAGGACCTGCAGGTATTATTTCTCGATTTGGTGATGAAGCAGTATTTAGTGTGGATGCTCTTGGTCTTCGTCCGCTTTGGATGCTTGAAATTGATAGTTCTTATCTGTTTTCTTCAGAACCAGGAATCATTTCTTCAAGCGAATATACGAACGATCCGAAGCCTTTAGCACCAGGTGAAAAGGTTGGCTTTAAATGGAACGGTGAAACGTTAGAAGTATTTGAACAAGCTCGTTTTCAGAATGAGGTCTACACCCGTTTTTCTGAAAAGTTAAATTTCAGTGAGGTTAGGGTGCGTTTGCTACCACCAGCTTTAGGTAAAACAGTTACGATGAATTATCCTGATAAAATCCATAATGGACAATATAAAGCTTTTGGCTGGGAACGAGATCATATCCAATTAATCGAACAAATGGCAGAAAAAGGTGTGGAACCGATTCGTTCACTTGGCCACGATGCCCCACTTGCTGCGCTTAACCCAGAGCGTAAAAATATTGCCGATTATTTTAAAGAAAGTGTTGCCGTTGTAACGAATCCTGCTATTGATAGAGACCGTGAAACAGAACATTTTTCCACACGTGTAATTATTGGTAAGCGTCCAACATTATTCAATAAAGAAAATAGTGAAACTGTAATCGAACTAACAACTCCTCTATTATTGGAAGGAAAAGCTGGCTACAGCCTATCTGAAAGTTTAGATCAGCCAAGTTTTGATCAAGTTGTCCACCATTTTCAGGAACAAAAGTTAGTAACCTTTATATCTACGACCTTCAAAAAAGAAGAAAAGTTAGAGCTTGCATTAGAAAGACTTGCAAATGAAGCAGTTCAAGCAGTTCAGGCTGGAAAAACATTACTTGTTCTTGATGATGCAAAAGCACACCAAGAAGATTCCTATTGGATTGATCCGCACTTAGTAACATCTGCGATTGATCAAGCACTAGTTAAGGCAGAAATAAGAAGGGATTGTTCTTTAGTTCTACGTTCTGGAGCTATACGATCACTTCATGACATTATCACTGCTTTTGGATTAGGTGCAGATTTAATTAGCCCATATTACATGTTCTTAACGGTTCTAGACGAGACAACTAAGCCTTTAACCAATCTATATAGTGCTTTGACAAAAGGATTAGAAAAAGTAATTTCAACAATAGGCATTCACGAACTGAGAGGTTACGGTCGCCTTTTCTCAAGTATCGGATTACATGAGGAAATCGCTAGCCTATTAAACATCGTTAACTTTTTTGGCTCGAAGGAACTTGAGACTGATTTTGAAGCGATGAAGATGGATGCTTTGTCTAGAGCAGAAGATTACCATAGTGAAAAGGAAAGAGTCGGAAAGACTTTCCATCTCTTCCCACGTATTTGGAAGGCAATTGGTGAAGTGGCTGCTACTGGTGACTACAGTAGTTATCGTGATAAAATCTCCGAACAAGAAACGGAGAATCCAACAACGATTCGCCATTTAGTTCAACTTAAAAAGAGTCATAAATCTCTCTCACCTGATGAGGTTAATCTTCGTGTTGGGGACCATGATTTACCGTTTCTTATTTCTTCGATGTCATTTGGTTCTCAGAATGAAACAGCCTTCAGAGCTTATGCTGAAGGAGCAGACCGGTTAAACATGATTAGTCTAAATGGTGAAGGCGGAGAAATCAAAGATATGCTTGGCAAATATCCAAAAACAAGAGGTCAGCAGATTGCCTCTGGAAGATTTGGCGTAAATGCTGAACTACTTAACTCTTCGAATTTATTAGAAATCAAAATTGGGCAAGGCGCTAAGCCTGGTGAAGGCGGTCACTTACCAGGGTCAAAGGTAACTGCGAAGGTTGCAGAAGCACGTAATGCAACACTTGGTTCTGATTTGATCTCACCATCAAACAACCATGATATCTACTCAATTGAAGATTTAGCACAAATGATTCTTGAATTAAAAACGGCAAACGATCAAGCAAAAATTGCTGTTAAGGTTCCAGTTGTACCGAATATCGGAACGATTGCTGTCGGTATTGCCAAAGCTGGTGCAGACATTATCACCTTGAGCGGCTTCGATGGCGGTACTGGTGCAGCCAGAATACATGCCCTTCAGCATGTTGGTTTACCTGTAGAAATTGGTGTAAAAGCAGCACATAATGCCCTACTTGAAAGCGGCCTTCGCCATAAAGTAGAAATCTGGGCTGATGGTGGTATGAAGAGTGCCATGGACGTTATGAAGATCATGCTCCTTGGTGCAAACCGAGTTGGTTTCGGTACGCTTTCAATGCTGGCAATTGGTTGTACGACTTGCCGTGGTTGCCATTTAGATACCTGTCATGTTGGTATCGCGACACAAATTGAATCAGAAGCACAAGCAAAGGAGCATGGCTTACGACGTTTTGTTCCACGCCAATTAGAATTAGCAGTGCAGGGAATTATGAATCTCTTCACAGCCTTTGGGACAGAGTTGAAGTCAATTGCAGCATCGGTTGGTATTCGCAATTTACAGGATGCTGTTGGACGTTCTGATTTATTAGAGCAAATGAAAGGCCAAGGCCAGCTTAGCCTCTCCTATTTGTTAAAGCCGCTAGAAATTAGCCAATTTGCAAAAACAGAAGCATCTAAATCAATTGAAGAAGTTCAAATGCAGGTTGCAGTGGGTGCAGAGTATCTTGATGGCAGTGTCGATCAGTTACACTCATCTCGCGAATTTGCAAGTGTCACTTCTGAACAACGTGTGCTAGGTAGCCGTGTTTCATGTCATCGTGTTCGTGGAAGACTTGATGGTTCATACAAGCAACTTCCATCCGTACAACTTAAATATAAGGGTGGTTCCATTCCTGGAAATGGTTTAGGTGCTTATAATAGTGAAGGAATTGACATTACTGTGAATGGCGGAGGTCAGGACGGTGTCGGAAAGACTTCTTTTGGTGGAAATATCTATATCCTAAAATCCAAGGGTAAAGATGGAAATTATTACAACGGTTCCGTCGGAAAAGGGTTTGGATATGGTGCTCAAAAAGGTCTTCTTGTAGCACAAGGAAATGCCGATGCACGTGCAGGGATTAGACTTTCAGGTGCTGACTTAATTATTGGCGGTGCTGTTAAGAAGCCACTTCCAGAAAAAGAAGCAGGTAACATTGGTTCAAATGCTAATATTAAAGGTTTTGCCTTTGAATACATGACTAATGGCCGCGGCCTTGTACTGGGAGACCCAGGACCATGGATTTGTGCAGGAATGACGGGCGGGGTTATCTATATTCGCCAGCAGCCTGAGATGGGATTAACGAAAGAAGCCATTCAAAGAAGGATTGCAAAAGGAGCTAAGGTTTCAGTTGTTGATCTAAACGAAAAAGGCAAACAGGATATTAACGAGCTATTAACCAAGTATACTGACTTGCTTGAACAGAATGGTCAGGCTGACGAAGCTAATCAACTTCGTGTACTTTTAACTGATCTTGAAAATCAATTTGTGCAGGTTCTTCCTGTCAAAGAACAAGCAGATCCAGCTGTATCAACAGAATGATCAAGAATACTAATAGTAACGTCCGCTGCTCTAGCGGGCGTTTTTTTATATGACATTCTCCTGTAAAAAATGAAAAATAAATTCATATTATTTCTCTTGATAATATATGATAATCAATGTATAGTAACTTATTGCTGATTGAAAAAGCGCCAGTTCTGTTTTCGATGTAAAACTGTTACCTGGGGCTGCCATAAACTATATTTTTATTTTTGAAAGGAAACTATTTGGAATGAAGTTAGGTGCCCGCATCTTAAAAACGGGAATTGCTATTGTGTTATCCCTTTACTTAGGTCAGTTATTACATTCACCCTCACCGGTATTCGCCGGCATTGCTGCCATATTTGCGATACAACCGACCATTTATCGCTCCTATTTAACAATCATTGAACAAATTCAAGGAAATATCATTGGTGCTTTACTTGCAGTGGTTTTTGTACTTCTGTTAGGAAATCATATTATTGTCATTGGCTTGGCTGCTATTATTGTGATTGGCATTAATTTAAAGCTTAAACTCGAAAATACGATTGGTTTATCACTTGTTACGTTAATATCCATAATGGAAACACCAGGTGGCGATTTCATACCATTTGCCGGGATCCGTTTTTCTACCATCATGATTGGGGTCTTTTCTGCATTTTTAGTCAATCTAGTATTTATGCCGCCAAAGTATGAAAATAAACTTTATTTTAGAATGACGAGCACAACGGAAGAAATTATTAGATGGATCCGTTTAAGCACCCGGCATGACTTCGATCATAATCTTCTCAAAACAGATATTGATAAATTAAAAGAGAATATCATTCAAATGGGCCAGTTCTACAGTATGTACAAAGAAGAACGCAGTTATTTTAAGAAAAATAGTCTGGAAAAGTCACGTAAGCTTGTTATTTATCGGCAAATGCATTCTGCTGCAAAAAAGGCACTTGATACTTTAAAAAGACTTCATCGTTTTGAGAATGAATTATTACACCTTCCAGAAAAATTCCAACAATCGATACAGGAACAATTAGACTGCCTAATTTACCATCATGAACAGCTCATGCTTAGATTTATTGGTAAAATACCAAACCCTCCTGCCGATAATGAAAATACGATCTGCTTAAATAAAAAGGAATTATTTGATTTATTTTTACTCCACCAGCAAGAAATTGCCGACCATGATAATCCACTTCATTATCATACAATGCAAATTGTTGCTTCGATTATTGATTATGGTGAACAGGTAGAACATCTTGATACACTGATTACAAGCTTCCATTCGTATCATCATAATGAAGTCTCGATCGACGAAGAAAGTATATAAAAAACCGAAGCAAATTACTCTGCTTCGGTTTCTTTTTGTTCTAACTGCTGCACTTGAAAAAGTTTGTAATAATTTCCTTGCTTCGCCATCAACTCGTCATGTGTTCCGACTTCTACAATTTGACCATGTTCAATCAGGACAATTCGATTTGCGTGAGTAATCGTTGACAATCGGTGTGCAACAATAAAGGTAGTCCTATCCTTGGCTAACTCCTTGAGTGATTCTTGTATAGCATGCTCACTCTCTAAATCTAGTGCAGAGGTTGCTTCATCAAGAATTAAGATAGGTGGATTTTTCAAAAAGACACGGGCAATCGCAACTCGTTGTTTCTGACCTCCAGAAAGCTTAACCCCGCGTTCGCCTACCTTGGTGTTATACCCTTCTGACAGGTTTAAGATAAACTCATCGGCATTAGCCGCTTTTGCAGCCATGTATACCTCTTCAGCAGAAGCACTTGGTTTTCCTAATAAAATATTATCCATAACCGATTCACTAAATAAAATATTATCCTGAAAAACCACACCAATTTTGTCTCTCAGAGTTTGAACCTTAAATTGACGGATGTCTACCCCGTCTAAAGTGATGCTTCCTTCGGTCACGTCGTAAAAACGGGGAATCAGACTAACAAGTGTGGATTTCCCGCCGCCGCTCATTCCTACGAGCGCTATCGTTTCTCCCCTTTTTACATCTAAAGTAATATTTGCCAAAACCATTTCCTCTTTTTTTTCATAAGAAAAATAAACATTCTCAAACGAAATGTCCCCGTGTACCTCGCTGCATTCTCTCGCATTAGGTATATCCACGATATCATACTTCTCATCCAAAAATTCAAATACCCGATCCATAGATGCAAACGATTGAGTAATAGTGGTGGAAGAATTAACCAATCTCCTTAATGGATTGTAAAGTTTATCAATATAGGCAAAAAACGCAACCATTGTCCCTAGTGATAGTTGACCTTGAATAACGAGGTAAGCAGAATAGCCAATGACTATTAATGGGGCAACATCCGTAATGGTATTAACAGTCGAAAAGGCTTTCGCATTCCAGCTTGTATGCTGTAATGCCTTTTCTAAGAAGTTTTTATTCTGCTTATCAAATTGGCCTTGTTCATAGTCTTCAATCGCAAAGCTCTTGATTACGGGCATCCCTTGCACCCGCTCATGTAAATAGGCCTGGACTTCGGCTAGGGCCTGTGAGCGCGAACGTGTCAATATCCGTAAATTCCCAAAGAAAAATCTAATCGAGAAGGCGTAGAGTGGAAACAGCAAAATCGAAACAAACGTCAGCTTAACATTCATAGAAAACATAAGAATAATTGCAATAATAATTGTGGCTATATCCAGCCAAAGGTTCATTAATCCTGAAATGACAAATGTCTTCGTTTGCTCAACATCATTGATGACTCGTGATATAATTTCTCCAGCACGGGTATTTGAAAAATACCTAAAGCTTAACTTTTGGATATGTGTGTACATCGTATCCCGAATATCATATAATATTTTACTGGACGTCCACTGGGCAAAATATTGCCGATAATATTCGATTGGCGGCCTCACGATGACAAAGATTACTATCATTACACCCATAATGAACATCAGTTTATCCATTTTTTCACCGTGGGATAGGGTAGGACTTCCAACAATGTCATCGACAACATATTTAATCAGCATCGGAATCATTAGTGGAATGGAAAATTTGATTACTCCAATGATAATTGTCCCAATTACTTGCAAACGGTATGGTTTTACAAATTGAAGATACCTGCGAATACTGTTCAAGTTGGTCCTCCTTTCGGAATCTTCATTAAAAAGCAAATAAAAACCTGTTGACCAAATCAACAGGCGCATATAATTCTAATTGCCATCTAACGTCTGTATGTTAAATAACGTTCGTACCAGATATCGATAAAATCTGGTGCAAAAGGGCCATTCCGCTGCCGAATCCATTGAATCAACTTGTCAACATTTCTTTTTAGGATTTGATCGATAGGAGCTGGATAATTCATTTCCCGGCGATGACGTTCATACTCATCCTCGTCTAATAAATTAAAGGTCATATCAGGAAACACCTTTATATCAAGGTCATAATCAATATACTTTAGTGCTTCGCCATCAAATATAAATGGTGAACTGATATTACAGTAATAATAGATACCATCCTCACGGATCATTCCAATCACATTGAACCAATATTGTGAATGAAAATAACAAATAGCTGGTTCTCTTGTTATCCAGGTCCTGCCATCTGATTCTGTCACAAGTGTTCGGTCATTGCCTCCAATCACCAAATTTTGTGTCCCTTTTAAAACGGTTGTTTCTTCCCAGACGCGATGGATGTGCCCATTGTGCTTATAACTATGTATTTGCATTGGTTCACCTTCGATGGGTACGCCCATGTTTCTCCCCTACCTTCATTCCTGAACGCTTTGTAACCTATTCTTAACAATATATAAATAAATAATGACAAAAGGCAACAAAGTACAATTCCTATTTTCTATTATTATAACGGTTGGGAACAGATTTTAAAACAAAAGAGCCATATTTCGATGGCTCTTTGTAAAAATTTGCGAATTTTTTTAGATATTCTTGGTTTTTTCACCTAAAAAGATGCTGTTAGGTTCATTTCCCGATAGGAATTAATTACCTCTTCTGTCTGCTTTTCAAAAATGGTCTGGATCTCTTTCAACTCTTTTTTCTTCAGTCGGATATCAGCTTGAACACTTTCAAGGTCTGTAGCATCCTGCAATGTTTGTAGTTCTTCTTCGATTTGTTGACAACGTTCAAGTTCTCCTTGAAGGTATAGCAATTTTTCCATCGTCACCATTTGATCGGAAACTAATCGGTTAAAATGATCCATTTCCCTCACCGCCTTATTAGTTGTATCTAATATGTATTCGCGAACCGGACCAATTCTCCTTTGACAACATATGTAACCTTAAGAGAAGTTTTGTCGAAACAGAAAGAAGACACTCTATACGAATCTAGAGTGCCTTCTGCATACTATTATTAGCTTTGACCAAATTGGCCATTACCTTGGTTTTTACGAGCTTGAGATTGTTGGTTTTGTTGTCTTACTTCTTGAGCATCTGTTTGGCTTGCAAATTCAGTTCCGAATTGGCCTGAAGAGCCTTGGGAACCTTGTCCTGAAGCAGATTGAGACTTTTGAGCCGATTGTTGGTTTTGTTGTCTTACTTCAGCAGCATTTGTCTCACTAGCGAATTCAGTTCCGAATTGGCCTTGAGAACCTTGACCAGAAGTAGATTGAGCGTTTTGTTGTCTTACTTCCTGGATGTTAGTCCCAGCTGAAGTTTTGTTTGGCTGTTGATTGAAGTTTGCCATTGATATCACCTCCACGAATATAATGTAACCATGCTTCGTGGAGATTATCCGCAAAAAATATTATTTAAAAATAATTAAACGAGTAATGAAATTCCACCATCAATAATAATGGTCTGACCCCTAATCATGCTTGATTCTTCTGATAAAAGGAACATTAAACAATTGACCATGTCCTCAATTTCAACCATTCTTCCAGCAGGAGTTTTTTCTTTTGCTTCTTGAAGAAGCTCTTCACGGTTTGGAAAATGTTTTAATGCTTCGGTATCGACAGCACCGCCTGAGACTGCATTAACGACAATATTCTTCGGGGCTAGCTCAACTGCCAAATATCTTGTCAGAGCCTCAAGTGCTGCTTTAGAGACCCCTACAACCGTGTAATTTTCTAAATAGCGGATGGAACCGAGTGAACTGACGCTGACAATTTTCCCCCCGCCATTTCTCTCCATTAATTTTGCTGCTTCCTGTGCACAGAATAGCAAAGCTTTGCTATTTATGTTTAAGGTCCAATCCCAGTGTGATTCTTCTAACTCCATGACTGGACGCTGAACTCCTGATGCCGCATTATTGACAAACACATCCAGGCGGCCAAATTCCGCATCGATTTGTGTGAACATATCTTTAATTTTTGCAACATCGCCAACATTGGCTTTTACAACTAGCACCTTTCTTCCTAATGCTTCTATTTGTTCAGCAGTTCCAAGGGCAGACTTTTTACTTCTTGCATAATTAATAACAATATCATATCCTGCTTCTGCCAAACGTAATGCTGTTGCCTTACCGATTCCCCTGCTGCTTCCTGTAATGAGTGCTACTTTCTGAGTCATCTAACTATTCCCTTCTATATTCAAGTATTGTTATCATTTTAACTTTTCCAGGAATAGAAGACAATTATTATAAAACACTAAGGAGTAAATAACCTTTGAAAGGAAGTAGAAAATATGTATGTTGGACGAGATATGACAGAGCTTTCCCTGATGGCTAAATCTGATTGGGAAAACAGTGAGCTTGCTTTTTTTCATCACTCATTTCAGCAAATTACTCCATATTTAAATAGCGAAGGACAAACGATTCACCGCGAGATTATTGAAGAAATTGAGAATCGCGGCGGAATCAATCGTCAAGAAGCAGATTATACACATGGAACAAAAACGGTATATGAATGAAAATGAACGCCGCTTAAATATGGCGTTCATTCCATCTGGTGTTCATGAAAAATCTTGAGCATTTTTTGGGAGGATACAGGGAAAGCAAACTCTTTCATTTCTTCGAACGAAACAAGTTTCCATTCTTCACTTTCTTGAAAGACTGAATTTAAGGTCCCTGAATAGACCTTAATATTCCACACTAAGTGGGAAAAGGTATGTTCCAGCTGACCGATAATTTTTTCAAATTTTACTTTTAAATCAAGAGAATGGTGAAATAGGTCCGCTACCTGCTCCCGTTCATTTTGTATGGGGTGATGGATCTCAACATTAGGGAATTCCCATAAATTTGCGAGCAGTCCAGTTGCCGGCCTCTTGTGGATTAATACCTTACCATTTCCATCCAAAAGGATAGCAGCAGCAAGTTGAACGTTTCGTGTCTTGGTTTTTTTAGTTTTTATCGGAAGTTCATTTTGAACTCCCTCATCAAAAGCTTGGCAATGTTCTCGAACCGGACATAATAAACATGAAGGAGAAGTGGGTGTACAAATTAACGCTCCCAATTCCATTAAAGCTTGGTTGAAAGAGGAAGGGTCTTCATGTGAAATTAACTGTCGCACTGCTTTTTCAAAAATTTTCCGCGAAGAGGATTTTGCAATGTCTTCCCAGATGGAAAGGACTCTTGATATAACCCTCATCACATTTCCATCCACAGCCGGCTCTGGAATCCCATAAGCAATACTTAATATCGCACCAGCTGTATAAGGTCCAACCCCTTTTAGTTCAGCTATCTGTTCTGGGGTGTTTGGCACTTCACCGTTATATTTCTCGCTTACTTCCTTTACAGCTGATTGCAAATTTCGAACCCTTGAATAATATCCCAGCCCTTCCCAGGCCTTAAGTACTTTATCCTCCTCTGCCTCGGCAAGGTCATCAATGGTGGGAAACCATTCAATAAAGCGATTAAAATAGGGGATAACTGTATCAACTCTTGTTTGTTGGAGCATAATTTCTGAGACCCATATTTTGTATGGATCTTGGTCTTTTCGCCACGGCAAGTCCCGTTGTTCCCGTTTAAACCAGGATATTAAATCATTTTGAAAAGCAGATATGTTGATTTTTTCTATATTCTTTAGTTCAATTATCATAACTTTTGTTCCTCCAGATGTTGTTAACATGTATGAAAAAAGGCAATATAATTAGTAATGTATTGGTTTTACGATAATTCAATTTGTTTAGTTTTACAAGAACTATATTGAAGGAGGATTTCCTTTTGGATACAGGAACTCATATTGTCATGGGTATTGCTCTTGGTGGTCTTGCTACGCTTGATCCCGCAGTAATTAGCAGCCACGCGACCACGACGAGTGTTTTAATTGCAACCATTGCTGGGTCACAAATACCTGATATAGATACCGTTTTGAAGCTAAGAAATAATGCCATATACATTCGAAATCATCGCGGGATTACCCACTCCATCCCTGCTGTAATTTTGTGGCCACTCGTCCTAATAGCCGTTATCTATCCATTTTTTCCTGATGCCAATCTTTTTCATTTATGGGCTTGGACATTTGCAGCTGTTTTTATCCATGTATTTGTTGATATATTTAACGCTTACGGTACGCAGGCTCTAAGACCTTTTTCTACAAAATGGGTCGCTCTAGGCGTTATAAATACGTTTGACCCGATTATCTTTGGGATCCATATCCTTGGGATCGTTATTTGGCTTATAGGAGCAAATCCAGGTTATACTTTTTTGCTAATGTATGTAGTTATTGCAGCTTACTATCTCGCTCGTTTTAGGGCGAAAAAAAGGGTATTGGTTGAGGTAAAAAGAATGATTCCCGATGCAACAGAAATAATTATTGCACCAACCATGAGATTTCATCAATGGAGAATTGCTGCCATGAACAAGAAACAATTTTTTGTTGGAAAAGCAGTAAATAAACAAGTTGAAATCTTAGACCATTTTAACCGAATACCCGTACCGAAGACACCCGTAATCGAAGCAGCAAAAAAGGATAAAAACCTTTCAGCATTTTTATCCTTTTCACCAGTTTATCGATGGGAAGTCGATGAATTTATTGATTTTTACGAAGTTCGCTTTATTGATTTACGCTATCGGAGCAATGGGCACTATCCGTTTGTGGCCGTCGTTCAATTAGATTGTAACTTAAATCCAATTAGCTCCTATACGGGGTGGGTGTTCAGTGAGAAGAAATTACGAAAGAAATTAAGTATAATTCCAAGTTAAAAAGCGGTGACTTTGTCACTCGCTTTTTTTAATTTAAACTATTCTTTTCCTGATTTAAATAATCCTTGTATTTTGGGTTTGTTGCTGCAAATTCATGCAGTTTATCACCGTAGTTTTCTATCCATTGTTTGACAATTCTTTCTGCTATTTCACTGCCCATATATTCCCTGCCTGCTTTTGCATAAGTGGTTTCAAAATCATCCCAAAGAAGTTCAACCCAGGTTCGTGCCTGGTTAGACGAGAGTTTGTCGTTTTTAGCTAATAGCAGTTTTGTTAATCTTTCATGATAATCGTTCATTCATCCACCTCATTGCCAATTTCTTTTAACATAACCTATTTAATAAAAGCAGATACTATCTTTACGTGGTAAGCATTGAGAATGCTTTGCTTTTCACGTGTTCTCATTCCCTTGATGGAGGTACAGCATGAGAAATAAAGCAACGAATTTCCCAAATCAAAATAATAACAAGCTCGAGGGAGAGCCAAGAGCAAAAGCAGAATATGCTTCAACAAGAGCAGATGGCACGATTAATACCCATCCACAAGAGCGGATGCGTGCTTCAGGCGAGCGCGATGATGAGTCGCCACAGGTTTATAAATAAACTTTTCTATCTGTAAAAACAAGACAAGCCAGAGGTCTTATTCTCTGGTTTGTCCAATTATTTTTTTGGCTGATTCAATAATGAGATTGGCAACGCTTCTTCTTTTCCCTCTCCTGCAAGTCGATAACCCCAAGCAAACACACCATTCATATAGTCAATTTTAAAATATTGTCCTGGGTCCCCGTCTATTTCATAAATTTCTCCAGGTTTAAACGAATGAGGGTCAATCAGGTATGCTCTCGCCATTTGAACCTTTCGTTCGAGCACGGCAAACTCATTGACCATTCCCATTTGTTCTGCTTTTCTGGCTTGTTCTTGGAGTATGCCAATTTCTTGTCTTAATTCATGTTCTGACATGGTACTGTAGCGTTTCTCCTGTTGCATTTGAATTCACTCCCCTTATAACTTCATTTTAGTATATTATAATATAATAAATAAAGGATGAACTAATATACAAAGGAGATTTTAGAATGAAAACGATCATTATTACTGGGGCAGGCTCTGGTTTAGGTAAAGAATTAGCGCATCTCTTTTCGCAAAAAGGCTATCACCTTTTGTTAACAGGGCGGAACTTTGATAAATTAACAACTACAAAAGCAGAAATTGAAGCAAATGGAGGAAGTGCTGATATCCTTCCTATAGATATTGGAAATGCGAAAGATGTTTCGAAAAAAGCTGAAGAAATTAGTCATACATATAATATATACGGATTAGTTAATAATGCTGGAGTTGGGCATTTCGGTCCATTTGTGGAAATGAATGAACATCACATTACTGAAATGATCAACACAAACGTTTTAGGAACTCTTTTGATGACCAAAGCAATATTACCTCTGCTGTTAAAGACTTCGGAAGGACGCATTTTGAATATTATTTCAACAGCAGGCTTGCGTGGAAAAGTGAATGAAGCGGTTTATGTGGCTAGTAAATTTGCAATTAGAGGCTTTACAGAGAGCCTGCAGAAAGAATACGAAGGGAGTGGGATTAAATTTAATGCGGTGTATATGGGCGGAATGGACACACCGTTTTGGGATAATAGTGACCATGTCAAAGATACCTCCCGTTTCCGCTCACCAAGGGAAGTTGCCGAAATGATTATCGAACAAATGGATCAAGATTCCATTATTATCGAAAGTAAAAAATCATGATGCTTTTGTCATGATTTTTTACTTTCTGATAAGTATCTTTCGATGAGCTCGATCGGGAACCCTTTTCGATATAATGCTTGTTTCATCTTTTGTTCATATTCAAATCCACTGTATTTACTAAATTTTCGATGGGCCTTCTCACCTTGGAATCTGATTGCCTCCATTTCCTCATCCATCTCGTTGTTCATCCCGACATCATTAACAGCAATATTAATGACTTCATATGGATAACCTTTTCTAAGGAGCAGATTCTCAAGTTTCTGTTTTTGAATTTTTAATGATTCCTTTGTATTCTTTTCGTAAAACTTTGAACTTATTTTGGTTGCTTTTTCAATCTGTTGCTCGAGAGGATATTCCTTTAGTGCATGGTTGAGAATCCCTTCTACTATTCCCTTTTCCTTTAATTCCATTTTTATTACATTGGGACCTTTATCAGTGGTATTGGCTTGGGTTCGTACATAGGCCAACGCGAATTCCTCGTCATTTATGTATTTCTGTGCAGTTAATCTATGAAGAATTTCATTGATGACAGGTTCATCTATTTCCTTTAATACAAGATAATCTTTTATTTCTTTTTCCGATCTCATTCTTCTAGCTAAGTAATGAATGGCTTTGTTGTATGCTTTGCGAATGTCGTCTTGATACTGAATTTCTACGAAGGAAAAATCATCAAGCTCCATTCCTTTTTTTAATTGAAATTTGATTAGAACATCACTGTCGACACTAAAGGCAAATTCCTCACCCTTACCGTAATCCATAAAAATATTGAATCGATCCTGAGTTTTCTGTTGTGTGGTGATCTTTGTTATAATGGCCACGTTATTCACCTCATCAATACTTTACCATATTCCTCATTATCTATTGTAAGATTAAACGTAAAAGGGGGCGGGAAAAATGAAAATAACGATTGCAGGCGGAACAGGCTTTGTAGGGAAAGCACTTACGGAACACCTGTTGAAAAACAATCATGAGATAATTATTTTATCAAGAAAATCGATTGAGACAAATCGTACTGTTGGAATTCGATATGTCGAGTGGCTAAGTGATATTTCAAGCCCCATTCATGAACTCCAAGATACTGATATTTTTATCAACCTTGCAGGCGAATCGATTAATAGTGGACGTTGGACCGTAAAAAGAAAAGAAAAGATTCTAAACAGTCGCTTAGAGTCTGTTCATGCACTGCTAGCCATTATAAATAAATTAGATACCAAACCAAAGGCACTGATCAATGCAAGTGCAATTGGGATTTATGGTACATCCTTTGATAAAATTTTAACTGAAAAAGATAACCATGGCTTTGGGAATGATTTCTTGGCAGAAACAGTTAAGCAATGGGAAATCGAAGCTGGAAAAGCCAGCCAATTAGGGATACGTACTGTCTTTTGCAGGTTCGGAATCATCCTTGATAAATACCAAGGGGCTCTTCAAAAAATGGCAATCCCTTATCAATCATTTATCGGTGGTCCCATTGGAAATGGACGTCAATGGATGTCATGGATTCACGTGGAGGATGTGGTCAAAGGAATATCCTTTATTATCGAAAATGAACAAATGGATGGTCCCATCAATTTCACTGCACCGAAACCGGTAACGATGACTGAGTTTGGAAAAACACTTGCAAGCGTATTAAACCGTCCTCACTGGCTCCCGGTCCCAAGTTTCGCACTGCATCTTCTGCTTGGTGAAATGAGTACATTGGTGGTTGATGGACAAAAGGTATTACCGAAAAAGCTTTTAGAAAATGGCTATCAATTTGCGTATTCAGATTTACATTTGGCATTAGAAAATATATTTTCTTAAAAAAAGTATCATTCCTTTCTTAAAAGGTAAAAATGGAAATAAGTACATAACGTGCTTTTATTTTTTACCACATAGCTTGATGACGATTAACTAAAAAAATGTTGAAAGGAATGAGCAAAATGGCGGAAAAGAAGAAAAAAGATAAGGATCGAGGCAAATACTCATTAACCAGTATGCAGGAAGTCTCATATCAAAGAGAATTTAAAATGGCAGACCGGGCAGGCGGATACCACGACAAAAAAACCAGACTCTAGTTTGACCACAGTTACGACCATATAGCTCTGCTGAAGTATTTTCCATTCATGGTTACCTTTCTAATTGTAAATGATATTAAAGGGAGCAATTCGGCTCCTGCAAGCCTACAATGAAAGGGGTTTTTAGTTATGGGTCGTATGCATAATAGTGGCACTGGTAATAGTAACAAAAGCTCACTTCCACAAACACCTAAGAACCTAAAAATAACTGATGGAAATGACGTTGAATATTCTGCAGAATTTGCAGACCATTCCGACCTTGAAGCACAAGCACGTGCTAACGCAGCGAACCAGCGTGTAAAATCGAGAAGAAATAAATAAGTTTAAGAAAAGCGGTAACAAAAAAGAAGCAGGGCAGCCTGCTTCTTTTTTATATGATAAAGGAGGAAAGGCGAGCCACTGCTCGATCCTCAAATCGCGGCTTTTTTTGAGACTAGTGATTGGAAATCTTCTGTATAGGTGATTAATTCTCCCCATTCCATAAGATCCTTATCAGCAATCTTCCATGTATGTTTTTCGGTATCATGTCTGATGACTGCAAAATGAAAACGTTCAGTTGAATAGACATTAAAGCCCTTCTCTTTACATTGATCAATGAAAAAGTAATCCTCCGCTCGATTTACTTTTTCAAATTGAACTTGTTGGAACACGTCTTTTCTAAATATTAATGTCGCTCCAGCAACAGTTTCTGTGATTGAATTCTCACTACCTGCTACATGGATCAGCGCTTTTTCACTTTTAAAATAAATATATAAAGAACTTTTTCCGATAATAGAAATATCTTTATTTTTAAAAGCATCCATCGAACTTTTAATGTAGTCAGGCCCGTAATAATCATCGTCATCAAATTTTGCAATAATATCATGACTTGCTTTCATAATCCCAAAATTTAAGCAGTCACCTAATGTTGCTTTTTCGTGTAGTTGATAAACCTGAACATTACGATATTTCTTTGCCTTTTTGATCCATCTATCAATATTCATAGAATCCTTGTTAAGGATAATTATCAACTCTTTATCCTTCCAGGATTGCTGTTTATAATTTTTGAAAACATTTTTAATATTCTCTTCTCTTATTGTACAAGTAATAATGGATACCACACTTTCACTCCTTCAAACTAGTTTGGGGAATCTTTCCTATGAGTTCAATACCTTTTCCAAAAGGTAAGTTAAATTTGGAAACTTTTTTAAGCCTTTGATAGAATTAATATCCTCTTGAAGCTCTTTTCTAACATCAGAGCCAAATCCTGCAGCTCCTAAGATATTTAAGTGACGGATGTCAATTTGGAGTAAAAGGACAATTGTTTCAAGTATGCGGATGAATTTTTCTTCGAATTTTTGAAACCGTTCCGGATAGGATTGAACAAGTAACTTATATTCGCTCAATACCTTATTCATCGTTAATAAATCTGCAAGACCTGAAATCTCTAAGCCAAGAATAATCACGTCGATGTCAGGATGCTTTAAAATAAATCGTCCTAGGTTGCTAATTGCCTCTTTCCATTTACTTTCGCCAATAGGATGTTCTTGATGATACGTTGTCAAATCGTTTCTAACAATATATTTGGCACCCATTTTATATAAGCGATACCCTAATTCCCAATCCTCGTATCCGTAACCGACAAAATCTTCATCGAATAACCCTGCTTGAATAATAAACTCTTTACGCATGGAAACATTCCCTGTAAGAAATGCCATCCATGGAAACGCAAACCCTTCTAAGTCAACAGCAAAATTGCTGGTAATCGATTGGAACCACGGGTATACTGCAACACCTAAATCCTTGAAAGCTTTTCTTGCAATATCGCTTTTTCCAGCAACGGGTACGGCTCTTTACATGGATACTTAAAGTTTTGAATCCTCGAATAGACCTTCTGATTATTTTTTGTTAAAGTTGAGATTTTGTTTATTTCCTTTCGAGTAAATTCAGGAAAGATACATGAGTATATGACTTTTGAATGCATGGCCCCTGACAAAATAAGGTTATTTTTTGATTGGTGGTACTTATAATGTTTTTCAACAAAATCAGATTCAGTTATCATTTCTGCATCTAGAAAAATAAGAATATTCCCTCTTGCTGAACGAATGCCCAGATTTCGGACCTGTGATCTTCCAAGATTCTTTTTATTACGTATATATTTAAAATGATATGGAGGAGAATAGTCCTTTAGTTTTTCTTCCGTTTGGTCAGTTGAAGCATCATCAATAAAGATTACTTCCATTTTTGAAGGATTGAACGTTTGGTGTTCAAGTGAGAGGAGTGTAAATAGATTTAGTGGATATTTATTTAGGGAAGGAATAATTATACTGACTTCAATATCTTGGTTCTTATTTACTTGTGTCTTTTCAATTTGTTTCTCATTAGAGCCTAGGTCCTTTTTATCTTGGGAGTTTTGTTTTTTTGTATTTACCTTTTGTGTTTCTCGTTCATTTACAGGCGGTGTTGGCCAAACACCATACAGCCCTGCTTCGCTTCCAGTTAGCTTTTTATTCAAATTATCATTAAGATTTTGTTCTGTTCTGCAGTGGCCCCATAGCCTAATCTCGTTGATATCCCCATTAAAGAATAGACCTGGTTGCCCACCAATCATCCCCGATGGGTAGATATAGGTTTTAAGGCTTCGTTCACCCTTTTTTACAAACTTACCATTAATGTATAGCTGCGGCTCTCTATCATCATAGACAACAGCAATATGAATAAGATCATTAATTATTGCTTCATAGACTAACACCGCATATATATTTTTCTTGGCATGTTCATAGATCGTAATTCCATTTAGTCCAACTGAAACACTAACCCCTGCATCATTATCGGACACCCCATATCCAGGTCCAATGATATAATTTTTTCCATTTACATTTGCCGGCTTATCGCGTGATTGTTTATCGATAAGATGAACGCTTTCAGGCAATACCCAAAACTCATAGGTGAATGTATTTTTCAGATTCGTTAATAAACGTCCATTTAAGCTATTCCCTAACATGACGCACCTCTTCAATTTACTTTTATGAATAACTAGTCCATTTGATCGAGCTTTTACACAATATGAATACTATTTGATTTTGACTAGACTTATCCCCAGTTTTAGGGTGTTTGGTTTGCTTTTTTTTAAGATATTAATATATCCCCTACACATAAGAGAGTAGAAATTGTTAAAACAAAAAAAGAGCTCCAAGGGGCTGTTGACAATTTGTCAACAGCCCCTTGAAAGCTCTTTTTTACGGGAACAAATGCTAGTTACATCTTTTAACCTAGAGGTAAGCTAAAGTTACTTCTTTATTCTTACTTTCTGTTTCATACTCCCCTATTATTTGAAAGTAACAAGACGCCTTCTGCTGATTAATTAACTGTTCTAATTCTTCCCTAGTCGCCTGGATAATTGCTATCTCATCAGAAGCTTGAGCTACCCATGTAATCAAAGGGTTATTATAATTCTTTGAGAGACCTTGAATTAACCATAATTCTTTTTCGTTCCCTTTTTTCTCTCCATCACATGCTGCTGTTGTTTTTGTGATATTCTTATTTGACGACCGATTTTGACAGACATAGACCAAATCTTCAATAACAGCACTTGCAGTAGGATACATCCCAGCTCCTGGTCCTTGCAAAGTAATACTACCAACAATATCAGAGTGAATATTTACAGCATTTTCTACGCCTTCAATAGAATAAAAAGGATGAGATTTCCCAACAAGGACTGGTTTAACCTCTGCGTTAATTTGACTACCTGTCTTACTAATACTTGCAATATGCTTAAACCTTAATCCCATCTTTTCTGCTGTTTCAATTAACTCTCTTGTAATCGAGGTAATGCCCGCACGCTCGACATTCTTCCAATTGGGTTGTTCTCCAAAAGCAATTCTGCTGAGAATCATTGTTTTATAAAAAGCATCAAATCCCTCCACATCGTTGGTTGGATCCACTTCAGCATACCCCTTCTCTTGCGCTAAAATGAGGGCATCAGCAAATGACTGCTTCTTCTCGCGCATTTCCGTTAGTATAAAATTCGATGTCCCATTAAGAATTCCTTGGATGTGACGAACTCGGTTAACATTTAATAACTGCCTTAAGGTTTGAATAACCGGAATACCACCCGCAACTGTTGCTTCATAACCCACCGAAACATTATAATTCTCAGCTAACTCGAGCAGTTCATTCCCGTGGTGTGCAAACATTTCTTTATTCGCTGTGATTATGTGGCAACCACTTTGTATAGCTTGTTTTAAAAAAGTAAAAGGTTGTTCTTTGTCGACGATTGCTTCGACAACAACATCAAGTTGAGGTAGATTAAGAATTTCGGCAAAATCTGTAGTTATTAAAACATCTTCCCTTATGTCTCTGGTTTTTTGTTTATTTTTTATTAGTACTGCAGCCACTTCTACTTTTCTCCCTAAAACACTAGTAAGTTCCTCAGCGTGGGATTGTATTGTTCTATAAACACCTTCCCCAACTGTACCAAAACCTAGAATTGCCACTTTAATGACAGACATGTATTCCACCCCTTAAATAATATTAGACATGACCAATTGGTTGTTTATTTTAATATCATATAAATAAGAAAAACCCTCTTCATAAGAAGAGGGTAGATTTCCTCCTCTTATCTGTCAGGTTAAAAATAACCTGCAGGAATTAGCACCTTTTCAAGAATTACCTTGATGGTTGCCGGGCTTCATCGGGCCTAGTCCCTCCGCCGCTCTGGATAAGAGTTTTATTTAATTATTTCATTAAATATCCAAGATATAAAAGAATTCTAGTTGATTCCTTTGTAATTGTCAATATTATTTGAAATTTCTTTTTTTACAATGGTAATAGGGATACCTCTTCCTTGTCCCCCAAACGGTCTATCATTTCTAACCACTCCTCCGGTTTATTTGAAAGAATGGAATAATAGGTGGTTAGAAAATCCTTTACAAGGTTTGCTGGCAGTGAGTCAAGTTCATCAGCTAATGGCATGAAACATAAATCAAGCCCTGTTACAACTTCCCCATTGTTTTCCCAGGAAGGATGAACATATGAAAAATCTATACGTTTATAGCCCAAATGGGAAAGAACTTCGCGGCGGATATATGGATCCATAACCCTTACTCCACCAAATTCGTGATCTTCCACCCGGTACGGATCATATATTTCTGCGAACATGCCGAATAGCACTTGTCCATTTTCTTTAGCTAATTGTTGTAAATCCTTTAACCGGTTTTGAGCTAAAAAACGTCCAAGGCTTAGCCCAGGTTGACTGATGATCGTAAAATCTGTCATGGCAATATTCCAATCCGGATAATAACGATATTCGGTTGCACCTAAGACTTTATCGCCATCGACTGCTACAAACACGCGAATACTCGGATCTTCTAATGGCTCTTTCCATAACTCATATGCTAGTACTTCTTCTGGGGGAAAAATTTCTCCCATTAAGTTATGAAGCCTTCTAAAATTCTGATCATCTATATTGGTAATTCTAATATATTCCATTGAGATACATGCCTCCCATTCATTTAAAAGGATTTTTCCATTCCATTAATGTTGCATAATTGTAGGATTCTTCATCCTCGAGATAGTTTTCAACAATTCCTAATGGCACACGGCTGCAGCGCAACAAGAAAGTGATGACAGGATCCTGTATATCCCCTTTAATTATCGCAGCTAAATATTGCTCAGGTGTCAAGCTATCAGCTGCTTTATAATATCCTGGCATTCTACCGCCGCCTAGTAATCGATCCAAACTTTTTTCAATCACAACATGGTACATAGCCTGCATCAACAATTTTCCTAACCCTAGTTTACGGTACTTCGGACGAACACTGATATCGACGATATACAAGGTATTACCCTTTGGATTATGGTTGCGTATGTATCCATGGTCTGTGATTTCTTCCCATGTATGACTTTTATCGTCTGGATCAAAGTCGATAGTTAAGCCGGTAAGTGACCCAGCCAATTCACCGTCCACTTCAACACACAATGCACCTTCTGGAAACAAGGTCACATGGTTTGTTAATTGCTCTTTATTCCACCATAATTCTGATGGAAAAGGAGGTGGGAAGCACTCAGATTGAATTTTGATAAGATTGTCAAAATCCAGTTTTGAATAATTGCGAATGATAACCGGCACAGGCCGATCTTGGTCATAAACAAAAAATTCACTTCGGTACAAGGAAACACCCACCCCTTAGTTTACTTTTCCCAATCTGTATATAAATCGGTCCTTCGATCACGCCAGGTTGTAACAGAACCACGTTCCCTTACTTCAGATAATAAATTTAAATCTAGGTCAGCTGTCACGATCATTTCATCGTTAATTTCCCCTTCAGCCAAAATGCCTTTTGGAGGAAATGGTATATCATTTGGAGTAATAATTGCGGCCTGGCCAAAATTAGCCCGCATAAAATCCACAGTTGGCAGTGTACCCACTGTTCCCGTTAAGACCACATATACTTGGTTTTCAACTGCACGAGCATGGCTGGTATACCGAACTCGATGAAATCCATGACGGTCATCTGTGCAGGATGGACAGAAGATGACATCCGCACCTTTGGCCCTTGCCATGCGTACGATTTCTGGAAATTCAATATCATAACAAGTGAGGAGGGCAATTTTCCCTTTTTCTGTTTCAAATATTTGAAAGGAATCCCCAGGTGCCATATTCCATTCATGGACTTCAGTTGGTGTAATGTGAAGTTTGGCCTGCTCCCCAATTCTTCCATCTGGATAAAATAAATGGGCGGTATTATACAACTTACCATCCTTTTCAATTACCTGCGTTCCCGCAATAATATGAATGTTCGTTTTTTGGGCAAAATTAGAAAACAACTCTCGATACTGTTCGGTAAAACTTGGCAGATCATTGATTGTTAGGCTTTGACCTTGGCCATTACCAATCGATAATAACTGGGTCGTAAAGAACTCTGGAAAGAGGACAAACTCTGCACCAAATTCTTCAGCAGTTTTTATGTAGTGCTCACATTGTGAAGCAAATTCCTCAAAGGATTGAATCGTATGTAAATGGTACTGCACGGCAGACACACGAATTTTCATCATTTTCCTCCTGTCATTTGTAAAAATTCTCATGGGAAAATTATCTAATATTTTAGTTTTTAATACAAATTTTAAAGACTAAAAGCCTGCCAGTTGGCAGGCTTTCAAAATTTCATATTTATCGCTGCAGTTTTCCCTCAGCTAACTGGATTTGCTTTTCCACTTGCTCTGGAGCCGTTCCCCCAAAGCTATTTCGGACACCAACAACATGCTCAGGAGCTAATACAACATAAATATCTTCCTCAAATAATGGACTAAAGCCTTGATATTCTTCGAAGCTCAAATCAAGCAAAAATTTGTTAGACTGAATCGCATATAAAACAATTTTTCCAATAACTTCATGTGCATCACGGAAAGGCAGACCTTTTCTTACCAAGTAATCAGCAATATCTGTGGCATTAGAAAAGTCATTGTTAATGGCCTTACGCATCACGTCTTTATTTACTGTCATCGTTTCAATCATTGGTGCTAATAACATTAAGGAACCTTCAAGCGTTTCAACCGTATCAAACATGCCTTCCTTATCTTCCTGTAAATCTTTGTTATAGGCGAGTGGCAGACCTTTAAGAACGGTGAGCAGTCCGATTAAATTACCATATGTCCGTCCGGTTTTTCCACGTAGCAGCTCAGGTACGTCTGGATTTTTCTTTTGCGGCATAATACTTGAACCTGTGCAAAACGAATCATCCAACTCGACGAACTGAAACTCCTGACTCGACCAAATGACAAGCTCTTCGGATAATCTGGAAATATGGGTCATGATTATGGAACCAATCGATAAAAACTCAAGGATAAAGTCGCGATCACTGACAGCATCCATACTATTAGGATAAACCGTTTCAAACCCCAACAGTTCCGCGACACGTTCACGATTGATCGGAAACGTCGTTCCTGCCAATGCCCCTGAACCAAGAGGTAACCAATTGATACGCTTCAAACTATCAATCAATCTCTCTTTATCACGTTCAAACATCCAAAAATAAGCCATTAAATGATGGGCAAAGGATACAGGCTGGGCACGCTGCAGGTGAGTATATCCAGGAATTAGCGTTTGGACATTCTCTTTCGCCTGCTCAATTAATGCCTGCTGGACATCTTCTATTAATTTAATCAGCTCAGTTGTTTTCGTTCTTAAGTATAGATGCATGTCGGTGGCCACCTGATCATTACGGCTTCTCCCTGTATGGAGCTTTCCTCCCACCGGACCAATTTTTTCTATTAATAACTTCTCAATATTCATATGGATATCTTCATCTTCAACTAAAAACTCTACCGCGTTATCGTCGACCATTTTCTTGATGGAGAGTAGTCCGTCCTTAATCTTTATAGCATCCTCCATTGGAATAATACCGCACTCACCCAGCATTTGCACATGGGCAAGACTTCCTGCGATATCCTCCTTGGCTAGCTTTTGATCAAAAGTAATTGAGGCTGTAAATTCCTCAACTAGCTTATTCGTTTCTTTCGTAAAACGGCCGCCCCATAACTTAGACATTGATTGCTCCCCCTTAACCTAACAAGACAGCCCTCGAAAAAGGATTCGAGGGCAATCCGAATTATTTTAAAATTGATTCCTTTTTATTCACTTCTGAATAGACCTTTGTTGGCAGACCCCAAATCTTAATAAATCCTACTGCGGCATTATGATCAAACGCATCACCTTTTGAATACGTTGCTAGTTCCTCGTTGTATAAGCTGTAAGGAGACTTTCTGCCCACAACCGTATGATTACCTTTATGAAGCTTGACACGAATTGTTCCAGAAACGTTCTTTTGAGTTTCATTAATAAATGCATCAAGTGCTGGTTTTATCGGAGAATACCAAAGTCCTTCGTAAATGATCTTAGCCATTTGCTGTTCAACTTGTGTCTTAAATTGGGTAACCTCACGAGTTAGAGTTAAAAACTCTAATTCTTTATGGGCATTGATTAAAATTAGCGCAGCAGGATTTTCGTACACTTCACGAGATTTAATTCCTACTAATCTATTTTCAATATGATCAATACGGCCAACACCGTGCTTGCCGCCAAGCTCATTTAAGGTTTCAATTAATTGAACAAGTGGGAGTTTCTCACCGTTAACAGCAACAGGTACCCCCTGTTCAAATTCAATTTCAACATACTCCGCTGCATCTGGTGTAAGTTCTATTGGATTCGTCCAATCAAAGGCTGCTTCTGGCGCCTCAGCCCATGGATCCTCTAGAACTCCGGCCTCACAAGCACGTCCCCAGATATTGGCATCAATTGAAAATGGATTATCTAAATCGACTGGGATTGGAATTCCGTTCTCCTCAGCATATTTGATTTCTTCGTCACGTGTCATTCCCCATTCACGAACAGGGGCAACAACTTTTAAACTTGGGTTCAATGCTTGGATGGAAACTTCAAAACGTACTTGGTCATTTCCTTTACCTGTGCAGCCATGAGCAACAGCAGTGGCGCCCTCTTTTTCAGCTACTTCTACTAATAATTTTGATATAAGCGGTCTGGATAAAGCTGAAGATAATGGATATTTTCCTTCATATAAGCAATTTGCTTTTAATGCTGGTAAAATATATTCCTTTGCTAATAATTCTTTAGCATCGATCATATAGGCTTTAATGGCTCCGACATTCAGTGCCTTATTTTTGATGGCTTCTAAGTCTTTTCCTTCACCGACATCTAGACCTAATGCAATTACATCGTAGCCATATTTTTCTTGAATCCATTTTACTGAAACTGATGTATCTAAACCGCCTGAGTAGGCTAAAATGATTTTTTCTTTTGTCATTGTTATTATTCTCCTCTTACTGTATGTGTATTATGTGTATTTTTATTCAACCGATAGAATTATTATACAACAAATCTCATGAAAAAGGAAACAATTATGCTAGTAAAAGTTTTAAAATTGATTTCTGGGCATGAAGACGGTTCTCCGCTTCATCAAAAACCACTGAATGAGGACCATCGATGACCTCTGCTGTTACCTCTTCGCCTCGATGGGCGGGCAAGCAATGCAAAAAGATATAGTCCTCCTTTGCATTTTTACAAAGTTCATTATTTACTTGAAATCCATGGAACGCCTCGAGTCTTTTTGAAGTTTCTTCTTCCTGCCCCATACTGGTCCAGACATCTGTTACGATGACATCTGCATCTTTAACAGCTTCTAGTGGATCATTTGTAATCACGAGCTTACATCCAGTTTGTTTTCCAACTTTAATTGCCTTCTCTGTTATTTCTCCATCAGGCAAATATCCTGGTGGACTGGCAATGCTAATATCCATTCCAACCTTCATCGCGCCTTCCATTAAAGAATGAGCCATATTGTTATTGCCGTCCCCAATATAGCACATCTTTAAGCCGGACAGTTTCCCTTTATGCTCAAGAATCGTTAAAAGGTCTGCTAACACTTGGGTAGGGTGCTGCAGGTCAGTTAAACCATTAATAACTGGTACTGTTGCATGCTCAGCTAATTCTTCGACTGAATCGTGTGAAAACGTTCGAATCATTAATCCGTCCACATAGCGCGACAAAACTTTAGCGGTATCAGAAATACTTTCTCCTCTTCCAAGCTGGATATCCTTTGAACTTAAGAATATTGCATTACCGCCTAACTGCAACATCCCTACCTCAAATGATACCCTTGTACGGGTGGATGATTTTTCAAAAATCATCCCTAAAACCTTCCCGCTTAAATACGGATGCGGTTTTCCTTGTTTTTGGAGCTTTTTCATCTCTATCGCCTCGTTTAGAAGATAGAGGATTTCATCTGTACTAAAATCGGAAAGCTGTAAACAGCCCTTTCCTTTAAGTTTCGGCTTATTTATATTACTAATTTCATTTAATTTAATGGCCTCACCCATGAATGGCACCTCTCTCTTCCAACTTGTAATATTCATTCATAGATCGAACCTCAGAATCGGATCTAGATCCTTTTTCCAGGCCGATTACCGCTTCAATTGTATCTAAGTGTGTAAATACTGGTACCTTGTAGCGAACCGCATGTTCGCGAATCTGGAAACCAAATTTAATTTTATTTCGTCCTTGATTCGGTATATTTATGACAGCCTTCATGGACTGTTTTCGGAAAAGTTCAATGACTTCTTCATCGTCCTTAATCACTTTTTCAACATCAATTCCATGGTTTTGGAAATATGAAGCGGTCCCCTCTGTAGCAACAATCTTGTATTGTTTTATTACAAGTTCTTGAATGATAGGAAGAGATGCTTGCTTATCTCGATCAGAAATGGAACAGAAAATATAATTTTCATCTTGTTGCCCGCCAAGAGTAGGAATCGACTTTTCAAGTGCCTCTTGATAGGTTACTCCCATGCCAAGCGCTTCACCTGTTGATTTCATTTCTGGTCCTAGCACATGGTCAACACCTTTTAGCTTACTCGATGAAAATACAGGTGTTTTTACTGAAAAATAGGATGGCTCATCCATTAGTCCCTTTGTTGAACATAGACCTGAGAGGGTCTCTCCTAATTGAACGCGTGTCGCCCATTCAATCATCGGAATTCCTGTGACCTTACTCATGATTGGCACTGTTCTAGAAGAACGCGGATTGACTTCAAGCACATTAACCTGGCCTTCATAGATAACAAATTGAATGTTCATGATTCCAATAACTGGTGCTGAATTTGCAATTTTTTCAGCATAATCAATTAACGTTTCTTTAATTTTCTCTGACAGTGAAATCGGTGGGAACACCGAGATGCTATCCCCTGAATGGACCCCAGCTTTTTCTATATGTTCAAAGATACCTGGGACGACGATATTTTCCCCATCACATATGACATCAATCTCGCACTCTAATCCAGGTAAGTATTTATCTACTAATAATGGCCACATCGTTGCTTGCGAATTTTTCTCCAGTTGCAGTATATACTGGCTCAATTCCGCTTCTGAAAAAATAGTAAACATTGATTGGCCGCCAATGACATAGGATGGGCGCACCAGGACTGGATAACCCAGTTTAGTGGCTGCTTCTATTAATTCGTCAGAATGCGAAACGGTTTGACCCTCTATATGCGGAATGTTTAAGTCTTCAAGCAACTGGTAAAATTCTTTACGATCTTCTAGTCGATCAACATTTTTCACCGTAGTACCTAAAATTTTGATCCCTTCTTCTTCTAAATCATGGGCTAGATTTATGGCAGTTTGGCCACCGAACTGAATCAATACACCTTCCACCTGTTCTTTTTCGATGACATGAAGTACATCCTCTGCTGCGAGTGGTTCAAAATAAAGGCGGTCTGCAATCGAATAATCGGTACTAACAGTCTCAGGGTTGTTATTGATAACAACCGCTTCAAAGCCCTTTTTCTTGATCGCATTTGCCGCATGTACTGAACAGTAATCAAATTCAATCCCTTGGCCGATTCGAATTGGGCCAGAACCAATGACAAGAATCTTTTTCTTGCTCGTCACTTCAACTTCATCAAACCCGTGCCAGGTTGAATAATAGTAAGGTGTAACAGCATCAAACTCAGCTGAACAGGTATCAACCATTTTATAACCAGGTTTCCAGTTGAGTTCTTTCCACTTGCTTCTTACCTGCTTTTCAGGAATAGCATATATTTGAGATAAGAGCTTGTCGGAAATATTATTTCGCTTTGCTACCTTAAGCAAGGAAACTGGAACATCGCTCCAATTATAGGAAGCTAATTCCGTTTCTAACGTAACGATTGAGCTAATTTTGTGTAAAAACCATAGATCAATCTCGGTCAACTGTCGAACTTTTTCAAGTGAGATCCCTCTTCTAAGCGATTCTGCAATGATGAATAATCGCTGATCATTTGCCTGTTTAAGAAGTTCAAGTAAGTTCTTTTCATCAATTAATTTATTTCCTTCGAGGCAAAGTCCATAAACATTCATTTCCATCGAGCGAATGGCTTTGTTTAAGGCACCTTCAAATGTCCGATCAATCGCCATGACTTCCCCAGTTGCCTTCATTTGCGTTCCTAAGGTCCTGTCCGCTTCAGGGAATTTGTCAAAAGGAAAGCGAGGTAGTTTTACCACAATATAATCAATCGCTGGCTCAAATGATGCAAAGGTATTACCTGTTATCGGATTCACAATCTCATCCAAATGATACCCAATCGCACACTTCGCAGCCATCCTGGCAATTGGATAACCAGTCGCTTTAGATGCGAGTGCAGAAGAACGGCTCACCCTTGGATTTACTTCGATAATGTAATACTGATTCGATTCCGGATGAAGAGCAAACTGGATGTTACAACCACCGATAATCTTTAATTCTTTAATAACTTTTATAGAAGAATCACGAAGCATTTGATATTGGACATCTGTTAATGTTTGCGACGGAGCAACGACAATGGAATCCCCGGTATGAACACCGACTGGATCCATATTTTCCATATTGCAAACGATGATGCAGGTGTCATTGTCGTCTCTCATGACTTCATACTCAATTTCTTTCCAGCCTTTGATACTTCTTTCTACCAACACCTGCTGAATCGGACTTGCCGCTAAGCCTTTTTTCAGAACAGCTTCCAGTTCTTCATCATTATAAGCAAAGCCGCCTCCATCCCCTCCAAGTGTATACGCAGGGCGAATGATGACTGGAAATCCAATTTCCTTTACAAAGGACACGCCTTCCTCAAAGCTGTGAATAATCGCGGACTCTGGAATTGGTTCACCAATTTTAAGCATCAAGTTACGGAACCTTTCTCTGTCCTCACCATTTTTGATAGACTCAACAGATGTTCCTAATAATTCAACATTGTATTTTTCTAAAATATTTTGTTCGTAAAGCTGCACAGTTAAATTCAGACCCGTTTGGCCGCCTAGTGTACCAATAATTCCATCTGGTTTTTCTTTCTTGATGATTTTTTCTATGGTTTCAACGTTAAGCGGTTCAATATATACCTTATCGGCAACGGCTTCATCTGTCATGATGGTGGCCGGGTTATTATTAATTAAAACAACTTCAATTCCTTCTTCTTTCAAGGCTATACATGCCTGTGTACCTGCATAATCAAATTCTGCAGCCTGCCCAATAACAATTGGACCTGATCCAATCACTAATACCTTTTTTAAACTTTTATTTAATGGCATAAACAGTCTCTCCCATAGAAGCTATCTGAGTTACGAAATTTTTTAAAATATATTCTGTATCGCTTGGTCCTGGATGGGCTTCAGGATGAAATTGCACGGTTTGTATTTGATGGTTCTTATGCATTAACCCCTCAATCGAACGGTCATTTACGTTTCGGTAGGTGACATCGAATTCCTTGTTGTCAATACTTTCGTCAACTACAACATAGCCATGATTTTGTGCTGTGATTTTCACTTTTCCAGTCGTAAGTTCCTTAACTGGATGATTACCACCGCGATGCCCATAGGCTAGTTTTTTTGTTTTAGCCCCATATGCAAGGGCGATTAATTGATGCCCAAGACAAATGCCAAGTGTAGGATAGTTCTGACTTATTTTTTTTATTTCTGGAAACCATTTTTTTAATTCCATTGGATCCCCAGGCCCATTACTGAACAGGACACCATCTGGATTCAAGGCCTTTATTTTTTCATAAGGTGTATTGTATGGGACGATTGTTACCGCACAGTTTTCATCTAGCAGGGCATTGAGAATCGACTTTTTAAATCCATAATCCATGAGCACCACATGTGGCCCTTGGTTTTTGAAATATTGGATCTTTTTAGTTGATACTTTCTCCACCCAAAATGAAGATTTTTCTGGTGCTGATATTTCGCCATTCTTGGACTGGCTTAAATACCCTTTTACCGTCCCACGGCTGCGAATGGTTTTTACTAAAAGACGCGTATCAATTCCTGCAATCCCAGGAACTCCTGCCTGCTTTAGTTTTTCAGAGAATTTATTTACGGATTGATAATGGCTCGGTGTTTCACATAAATCACCGATAATCACCCCTGATAATGCTGGTGTGATGCTCTCATCATCGATTGCATTAACCCCATAATTACCGATAATGGGATAACAGAAGGTAATGATTTGTCCTGCGTATGATGGATCAGTGATAATCTCTTGATACCCAGTCATGCTTGTATTAAAAACCACTTCTCCGAAAGACTCTTTTTCGGCACCAATTAGTACCCCCTCAAATACTTCTCCCGTTTCCAAAGTAAGGTATCCATTCTGCAACATACTCACTCGCCTTTCTCAATACCTTGGAAAGTTATTTCCAATGCTTTAATAAATTCATTTATTTCTGCTTTTGTTACAGTTAACGGCGGTAAAATTCTCACTACATTTGGTCCGGCTGTTAAGATAAGAAGATGGTTTTCGATTGCCTTTTGAACAATTTCTAAGGCATTTGTTTCGACGACCATTCCCTTTAACAGGCCGAGTCCGCGGATATCTTTTATAAAAGAGTACTTTTCCTTCAGTTCTTGTAACTTTTTATCTAAGTACCCTGAAATTTCGTTGGCGTTATTTAATAAATTACTTTCAGTAATATGTGTAACAGTCGCGAGTCCTGCGGCTGTTGCTAATGGATTTCCTCCAAAAGTACTGCCGTGGCTTCCTGGGTCAAATCCTTTAGCGGCTTCTTCTTTTGCGATAATTGCTCCAATTGGAAAACCTGAACCAAGTCCCTTTGCAATGCTAATGACATCGGGCTCTATGCCGTATTGTTCATATGCAAACAGTGTGCCTGTTCTACCGATCCCTGTTTGGATTTCGTCCACCATCAGGAGGATTTCTCTTTCTTGGCAAATTTTTGCAAGTTTACTAACCCATTCTTGGTTCGCTGGGATGACTCCACCTTCTCCTTGAACAAGCTCAAGGAGAACGGCTGCAGGCTCGAGTGTATAGAGCAGTTCAAGCGCTTCTTCATCATTAAAAGGAAGATAATTAAACCCGGATACTAACGGAAAAAATCCTTGCTGAATTTTTTCTTGTCCTGTTGCCGATAAGGTGGCTAGCGTTCTACCATGAAAGGATTGCTGAAACGTTACTATTTCAGGTGATTCCTTTCCCTTCACTTTGTTGGCATACCTTCTAGCTAACTTGATCGCTGCCTCATTTGCTTCCGCCCCACTGTTACAAAAGAATACTTGGTCCCCGCAACTATTGGCGGTAAGAAGAGCGGCCAATTGCTGCTGATTCGGTATGTTATAGAGGTTTGAACAGTGCCAAAGATTCTGTAATTGCTCCTCAAGTGCTTCTTTTACGACATCAGGCACATGCCCTAGGTTACAGGTCGCTATACCGGAAGTGAAATCTAAATACTGAGTACCCTTTTCATCCCAAACATAGCTTCCCTTCCCTTTAACGACAGTAACAGGGAATCGACTGTATGTTGCCATCACTGGCGAGGCTAGGGAGATTGAATTATTGATTGACATTACGCGATCCCCTCTTCTAAGACAATTTTTGTGCCGACTTTTTTTCCATCCATATAATCTATCAAGCTATTTTTCTCAAATCCATTAATAATACCAACCTCAGGTATGTTATGAACAAGGCCGTCAATAGCGGCTTTTACCTTCGGAAGCATCCCGCCATAAATTGTTTTATTATCGATTAACGTTTCAATTATAGATTTGGAAGCTTTATCAAGTTTCGTCTTCATTCCATTTTTTTCAATTAAAATCCCTGGAATATCACTGATAAAACAAAGATTTGCTTCCAAAGCTTTGGCAATCGCACTTGCTGCTATATCTCCATTAATGTTGTATCGCTGTCCGCTAGCATCTATTCCGATGGGTGAAATGACTGGTATATATCCTTGTTTTACGATTGTATCTATTACATTGTGATTTACTTCGATTACATCCCCTACAAAACCTAAATTCTTTGAATCAGAAGTTGGCTCTGCTTTTAACAAACTGCCATCAACACCACTCACACCTAGAGCTTCTCCGCCAACTTCTACAATATTTCTTACAACTTGTTTGTTGACTGAACCGCTTAATACCATTTCGACGACATCTAACACCTCATGATTAGTCACTCTTAAACCATTCACAAATGTAGTTTCAACATTTAAGTTTTTTAATAATGAAGTGATAAGTGGCCCGCCCCCGTGGACAATGATTGGTGTCCACTTACCAGCTTGATGCATTTTTACGACATCTTCATAAAAGGACCTTGGGAGATTATCTAACACACTTCCGCCGCACTTAATGACTATATATTTCATTTTCAGGTCCTCCCTTACGTGCGGTAAGATGCGTTGATTTTCACATAATCATAAGTTAAATCGCATCCCCAGGCTGTAGCGCTATATTTACCTTGATTTAATTCAACACTTAATTTAACATTTTCCGACTCTAAGTATTCCTTCACTTCTTCCTCAACAAAGTTGCTCGGAAGACCATTTTCGAATACTGTAAATGGTCCAATTGCCACCTTAATTGCGTTAGGTTCAACTGGTACACCACTGTAGCCAATTGCAGTAACAATTCTTCCCCAGTTTGGATCCGTTCCATAAATTGCAGTTTTAACTAGGTTGGATGAAATAATCGCTTTACCAACTGCACTTGCTGCATTTTGACTATAGGCACCATTTACTTGAACTTCTACTAGTTTTGTAGCACCTTCACCATCTCTTGCAATTTTTTTAGCAAGTGACTCACAAACGATTTTTAACCCTTGTTTAAAAATATTCCATTCAGGGTGATCTTTAGTTAGTGGTTCATTATCAGCCAAGCCATTTGCCATAACTAAAACCATATCATTCGTACTTGTATCACCATCAACCGTAATCATATTGAAAGTTTGATTAGTTATATCTCTCAATGCTCCAAGCAGGTCTTCTTGGGCAATGTTTGCATCTGTTGTTACAAATCCAAGCATGGTAGCCATGTTAGGGTGAATCATTCCAGAACCCTTTGAGGTACCGCCAATGGAAACTGTTTTTCCATCGATTTTCATTTGCACTGCTAAATGTTTGATACAAGTGTCAGTTGTTAGGATAGCATTCATAAAATTATTTTCATTTTCATTATCTTTATTTAGGATTTGTTTTATCCCTGCATTTACTTTATCCATCGGCAGTAGTTCCCCGATCACTCCCGTTGAAGTAACCGCTACGAGATGGTCTTGTATTCCCAGTTCGCTTGCAAAGCCCTTTTGCATAGCAAATGCATCAAGTAAACCTTGCTCTCCTGTACAGGCATTGGCATTCCCTGAGTTTACAATAATTGCTTGAATCTTATTTTCTTTTGCGATACTTTCTTGGGTAACTAACAATGGAGCTGCTTGAAAGATGTTGGTTGTGTACACCCCTGCAGTTGTTGCAGGAACTTCTGAAACGATATATCCCAGATCAAGTCTCTTTCTTTTTATTCCACAGTGCATGCCGCCTGCTTTGTATCCTTTAGGTAAGGTCACACTACCTTCTTCAATAATTACGATTTCATTTGTTGATGTAGCTTGTGTCAATTTAATTTCCCCCTTCAGATTTCACTTCGTTCTATACATAAAAGGTAGTAGTTTTACTTATGGATACATTGGAATGTCTGTGAGCCCTGTTCGCTCATCCCAGCCATTCATCAAATTCACATTTTGGATGGCCTGCCCGGCAGCCCCTTTAACTAAATTATCGATAACTGAAATGATGGTCAGGCGGTTTGTTCTTTCGTCAACATGTAGGCCGATATCGCAATAATTTGAACCGAGTACCTCTTTTGTTGATGGTACATTTCCTACTGGCCGCACTCTTATAAAATGAGAATCTTGATAAAATTGTTTATATAAATCTATAATTTTTTTTGATGAAATTTCCTCTGTTAGATTCACGTACATCGTGCACATGATTCCCCTTGTCATTGGAACAAGATGGGTAGTAAATGAAATGGTAATTGGATTACCGCTCTCATCTGAAAGTACTTGCTCAATTTCCGGAATATGTTGATGTGCTCCTAGTTTATAAGCTTTTAAGTTTTCATTGATTTCCGAATAATGGGCTGTTAAGGAAAGTCCTCTTCCAGCGCCAGAAACACCAGATTTTGCATCAATGATAATCGACTTTTCATCAGCCAAATTTGTTTTTAATATCGGAATAAGACCGAGTGTTGTCGCAGTCGGATAACAGCCCGGATTAGCTATTAATTTGGCCGGCTTAATTTGGTCTGGATAAATTTCGCTCAAACCATAGGTTGCTTGGTTTAAATATTTCTCCTCAGCAGGTGAGTGTTTATACCAAGTTTCGAATTCTTCAGCAGACCTTAGCCGGAAATCACCGGATAAATCTATACTTTTAATCCCTCTATCAACTAGTTGTGGCAAAAGTTTGCTGCTCACACCTGATGGGGTTGCAAAAAATACAATATCATTCTTTTCAGACAATCTATCAACATCAAAGGTTTCAAGAGGTTGATCAGCAATCTCAGAAAGATGTGGATAAATTCCGCTAAAGTTTGACCCTGATTGTGAGTTTGAAATAACTGAACCAATCTCCAAATAAGGGTGTTTATTGATTAACCTCACTAACTCAATTGATCCATAACCGGTACCACCAATAATTGCAGCCTTCAATTTACCCAACTCCTAAGTGTCTTTCATAATGAATTATTATACATACATATATATAATTATTCAATAAAAAAATAGCTTAATTTTCTGTTTTCATTGAAAATAATTGCCTATTTTTTTGAAAACGCTTTCAAAAAAAAGATGTTAGATTATACAATTTTTATGCAAATCTTAAGTATTAGAAAGAAACAGAAACTACGTATTAGGTTCATTACCTTTCCGCTTTCATTTTTGATCATCCTGATAAATACAATTAATCCATTATAAGTATTTTTCAAAATAAGCATAACTTCCCTTACCAAGATCTAATTAAATAGTAGTGGCTGACATACCATTAAACAACGACACCAAAAAAGCTCCTGCCATTGGCAAGAACTTAGATCTCTTCATATTTTATTGAGATATAAAACCTCTTCGATATTTATCGGACCGTTCGTCTATATTTATATTGTTTCCATTGAAAATGGATGAAACAACCAATACAAAAACCCAAAATGGCTACAAAAGCGGCGACTGCAACAAGTGCAGTGAAAATATACCCAACCGTGTTCCAACCAAGAATAAAGCTAAGGAAGCCTATTCCAAGACATGCCACTGAAATCTTCTGATTAAATTGCTGCTGTTCCCAATCTTCAGGAATGTAGGACTTTGGGTCCTTCCTTAAGAATTGTTTTCGAATCTGCATAATTGGATTATAACCAAAGATAATCCCCGTAAGCCCAGCAATCAACGGAACTAATAAATACCACTCTAGCCCTGACACCCATGTTAACATCACACTTAGTACTATAATGGATTGATTTGTTCTAACTAGAGGCCGCGGAATCGAAAAAATCTTATCTGCCAACAAAATCCCCACCTTTCTTATTGGAATTGTATGCTTAAAGTCATTTTAACTTGAATGATTTAGATTGTATAGTTATTTGTTTTTTGAGGTAAATCTGTTCGATAAATTTGTTGTTTTATAAATATTTCCTTACAATTTCAAAAATTGATAACGATAGAGATTAAACGTGCACATGTTATTAGAAAATAGAAGTCACTGGTAACGATTGGTGCTTATTGGTGCTTATTCGTGCCTGTCTCCTTACAAAATAGAAAAAGCACTCCTCTGAGTGCTTTTCGGATTTTTATAGACTTTCATGTAACAAATTTAATACACTTCGCAACTCCTTCACATTTACCTGTCCGGGTGCTGAGGCTTTTTTTGCTGCCCCAAAAGTAACAGCAGATCCAAATACTTCTCCAGCCAATCGACTTATGACCCCTTTACCTGCCATAGACATGGTAATGAACGGCCTATCCGCAAACTGTTCGTTCATTGTATTTGTTGCATCTAAGAGGGTTAGCACATCGGCTGTACTATTTGGCATTACAGCAATTTTTGGTATATCGCCCCCAAACTCTTGTGCTTTCCGTAACCGCGAGATAATTTCCTCTTTTGTTGGCGTCTTATGAAAATCATGGTTAGAAACAATAACAAAAACATTTTTTGCATGTGCCTTTTCAATTATTGTTTTGACTTCATTTTCATCATTAAATAACTCAACATCAATGATATCCACCAGACCTGTTTCTGCGACCGTCTTGTTTAATTCAAAATAAAAAGCAGTGGTTATTTCCTTATTGCCGCCTTCTTTATGACTTCGAAAGGTAAAGATAAGTGGTGTAGTAGGCAGAAACGTGCGAATTTCAGCAAGAGCCTTTTTCACCTGCTCAAAATCTTCTACTTTGTCAAAAAAGTCAACCCGCCACTCCACTACATCTAAGTCAATTGTTTTTAAAAATTCGGCTTCTTCCTTTAATTGTACAAGTGTTTCTCCCACCAACGGGACACAAATTTTTGGCATTCCTTCCCCAATGACGAGACCTCTAACCGTTACTGTTTTAGTCATTTGTTCCCACTCCTTGTCTCATTCTACATAAGTTTTGATACCTATTTTTCCCTAGATTGAATTTAATTCGTCAATAATTTGGTCAGCAATTTCTTTTGCATCCTTGCTATCAGTTGAAATCTTCAAATGATGGTTAACATAAATATCTTGTCTTTTGTAAAAAAGATCTTCCATTTCCTCAATTGACTTTCCTTTTAAAACAGGTCGGCTGTCTATAATCAGACCTAATCTATCTTTCCAGCCCTCCAATGATAAATCTAGCAGAATAACAATACAAGATTCTAAACAGGTCTTTCTAATTTCTTCTTGTAGGAAGGCACCGCCGCCGACAGAAATAACCTTTTGTTGCTGGGACGCTAGACTTGCAATTAAACTTTTTTCTCTTTCTCTAAAAACTTTCTCACCAAATTCAGAAAAAATTTGGGACACTGGCATGTTGTATTCTTTTTCAATTTGTTCATCAATATCAATAAAATCACGATTTAGTTTATTAGCAACCATCTTGCCGATAGTAGTTTTTCCAACACCCATAAACCCAATAAAAACAATACTCTTATTTCTATTCAACATTTACGTCAAACCCCCAATTGGTAAAACAAATTAATAAGCATAATTATAATGCTATTTTGAGATTTTAGACAATTATTAATTAATCAAGTTAATGGTGCCTGACACCAAAAGAAAGAGACCCACACAGGAGTCTCTACGTCTATTGTTTCATTTTCGGATCTAGGATGTCCCTCAGCCCATCTCCCATTAAGTTAAATCCGAGCACGGTCAGCATTATAGCGACCCCTGGAAAGAATAACGTCCATGGTGCCTGAGTGATATAATTTTTTGAATCGGCAAGCATTTTCCCCCACTCTGGTGTCGGTGCTTGTGCACCCATTCCAAGGAAACCAAGGGCTGCTGCCTCAATAATTGCTGTGGCAATCGCTAATGTAGCTTGAACGATTACTGGTGATATACTATTAGGTAAAATATGACGGAGAAGAATACGTGAATCTTTCATTCCGACGGCACGGGCAGCCATAATATATTCTTCCTGTTTAACACTTAATACTTTGGAGCGAACAAGTCGTCCAAAGTTCGGTATATTAATAACCGCGATCGCAATCAAAGCATTTTGCAGGGATGGCCCCAAAATAGAAACAACCGCAATCGCCAATAAAATACTTGGAAAAGCTAGCATAATATCAAAAATACGTGAGATAATCGCATCTACCCAGCGGCCGTAATATCCAGCTACAATTCCTAGTAATGTCCCTGCCACAACTGAGCCTAAAACTGAGAAAAAGCCAACCCACAATGATATTCTTGCACCATAAACAATACGAGAAAAAATATCTCGGCCAAAGTCGTCTGTCCCAAACCAATGCTCACTTGAAGGTGGGAGCATTCGATCTGCCAACACTTGATCTTTAAAGCTATATGGAGCAATAATAGGAGCGATTATAGCAATGATAATAAAAAAGACCACAATTCCTAAACCAACTACTGCTAATCGGTTTTTATAAAATGAAATCCATGCTTCCTTCCAGGGAGGTGTCAGCTTTTCTTCAACAATTACCGTTGCCATATTTACCGGTTTTTTTGCAAGTTCCGCCACTTTAAGATCCCCCTCCTCTACTTGGTATATTTAATTCGTGGATCAACAAAAACATATAATAGATCCACAATTAAATTAATGAGTACAAAAATTGCCGCAATAATTAATATCCCTGACTGGATAACCGGATAATCTCGATAGCCGATCGCATCATATAGATATCTCCCGATTCCTGGCCAGCCAAAGATTGTTTCCGTCAATATAGCTCCTCCAAGTAAAAGACCGGTTTGCAGCCCGATGATAGTTAGAACAGGGATAACGGCATTTTTTAAGGAATGTTTATAAACGACCCAAAACATGCTCAGTCCCTTTGCTCTTGCGGTACGGACATAATCTGACTTCATCACTTCCAGCATGGTTGCGCGGGTCATTCGAGCAATAATCGCCATTGGAATCGTTGCGAGTGCAATGCTAGGTAACACCAAATGCTTTATGACCGTTATAAATTGATCAAATCTTCCTTGTAAGAGGGTATCGATTAAATAAAAATTAGTAATTGCTGCAACGGGATCTCTAACATTCTCTCTTCCTGTCGTCGGAAGCCAGCCTAATTCAATTGAAAATACCCATTGCTCCATTAAACCAAGCCAAAAAATCGGCAATGATACCCCAATCAGTGCAAGAACCATCGCAACATAATCAAACCATGATTTGGAGAACCAAGCACTGACAATTCCTGCATTTACCCCCACAATGATGGCAATTAACATTGCCACTCCTGTTAGTTCGGCGGTTGCTGCTAAGTAGGACCATATTTCTTCGTTAATGGGACCCCTTGTCCTGAGTGAAACTCCTAAATCCCCATGAAGTAAAGCATTAATATAATCGGCGTATTGTATGTACCAAGGTCTATCCAACCCTAATTCCTTTGTTAACGTGGCAATTGATTCTGCAGTGGCTCTTTGCCCAAGAATTACTTGAGCGGGATTTCCTGGAATAGCATGGATGATGGCAAAAACCACGAGAGTCATCCCAATTAAAACAGGTATTAATGAAAACACACGGCGGACTGTATAAGTAAACAAATTTTTCACCTCACTGAAAAGCGTAAGCGCCTGGTTAGATGCTTTAGCTAAACAATTTTTCTACAAAAATACTGAATGTGTTTAGTTAACAAAAGGGGGAGGCTAAGCTCCCTCCCCTTTCAGCCATTATTATTTAAATTCAACTTTTGTTAGTGCTTCAGAACCAGTTGGATGCGGTAAGTAATTTGCCACATCTTTCCCTGCTGCTAACAACGGTGTAGAGTGAACAAGTGGAACCCAAGGGGCATCATCATGGATGATTACTTGTGCTTCATCATAAAGTGCATTACGCTTTGCTTGATCAATTTCTGTTTGTGCCTTAATTAAGACATCATGTAATTTGTCATTGCTGTACTGGGAATAGTTATTACTTCCAATACTGTCTTTATCAAGCAATGTGTATAAGAAGTTATCAGGGTCACCATTGTCGCCTGTCCAGCCAAGCATGAACATATCAAATTCACCTTTTGCTGCTTTATCTAAGTAAGTAGCCCAGTCCACAGATTGGATTTTGGCTTTGACATTGATTTTGCTTAAGCTCTCTTGAATAACTTCTGCAACCTTTTGCGCCTCTGGCATATATGGACGAGCCACAGGCATTGCCCATAAGTCAATTTCAAATCCTTTTTCGTATCCAGCTTCTTTTAACAATGCTTTAGCTTTCTCTAAATCATATGGATACGGCTCAACTGCCTTATTATAGCCTTCGATGGAAGGAGGCATTGGATTGACCGCTGCAAGGGCTTTCCCACCATAAAACGCATCGATGATTGATTTTTTATCGACAGCGTAGTTAATCGCTTGACGAACGAGTTTATTATCAAATGGTTTACGAGTGGTTGTTAAACCAATATAACCAACGTTCATTGATGGACGTTCAATCACTTGGAGATTGGCATTTGCTTTAACAGTCGCCTCATCTGAATTGTTTAGTCCATCCATCACATCAATCTCGCCATTTGCTAGAGCGTTCAAACGTGCAGTATTTTCAGGAATCACGCGAAAAATAACTTTGTTTAACTTAGGCAAGCCTTTTTGCCAGTAGTCAGGGTTCTTCTCAAGCGTAATTGTATCGTTTTCTTTCCACTCAACGAATTTAAATGGACCTGTTCCAACTGGATTTTGTCTAAACCTATCACCGTATTTTTTAACAGCCGCAGGGCTTGCAATTCCAAACGGAGACATGGCTAGGTTCTTAAGGAACGGTGCCTGTGGTCTGAATAATACAAATTGTACTGTATTTGCATCAACAGCTTTAACTTCTTTAATTACGTGTCCTTTTTCCCCTTTAAATCCACCAAACATGGTGTAATAGGGGAAGCTGTCGGCATTACCATTCATCCAGCGATCGAAGTTAAAAACAACCGCGTCTGCATTAAAATCAGTACCGTCATGGAATTTAACTCCTTGACGAAGCTTGAATGTGTAAGTTAAGCCATCTGGTGTAACTTTCCACGATTCAGCAAGTCCTGGATTAATAGTAGTATCTTGATCACCATATTGAATCAATGTTTCATAAATGTTTTCGGTTACTTTGAATGCTTCACCTTCAGTTGTTGTGATCGGATCTAGAGATGTAGAATCTCCACCACGACCATAAACTAGTGTATCTTTTTTCGATCCACTTCCAGTGGCAGGATCTTTTTTGCCTCCCGCTTCTTCATTGGTTTTGCTGTTACAGCCAACTAGAAACATACTGATGGCTAATAGAGAGATTAACAGCAGTTTAAAAGACCTCTTCTTCATAAGTTTTGTTGCCCCCTTATATTTTTGTTTTTTTATCATAAATGCTGCAAATCACTTGTTATATAAGTGACATGCGACAAAATGACCGTTTAGATTTTGTTCCGCAGGTCTAGTATTTTTACAAATATCCATCACCTGTGAGCATCGTGTATGGAAGGCACAACCTGAGGGAGGATTCGCAGGACTTGGAAGTTCTCCTTCTATTAAAATGGTCTCCCTCTTTATATCTGGATCCGGTATTGGCACAGCTGATAGGAGCGCTTTTGTATATGGATGCTTCGGATTTTCATATAGATCTTCACTTTCAGCTAACTCTATTAATCTTCCTAAATACATCACGCCAACACGATCACTAATATGGCGTACAACTCCTAAATCATGAGCAATAAATATGTAAGTAAGCTGAAATTCCCTTTGTATGTCCTTCATCAGGTTAAGAACCTGAGCCTGAATGGATACGTCCAGCGCTGAAACAGGCTCATCGGCGATAATTAGTTTTGGTTTGGTCATTAACGCTTTTGCAATTCCAATTCTTTGACGCTGACCGCCGCTAAATTGGTGCGGATACCTTTTGGCGTGGTAACTGCTTAAGCCAACTACCTCAAGCATATCTCTCACTTGCTTTTTACGTTCCTCTTTTGTCCCTATTCCATGAACAATGAGCGGCTCTTCAAGAATCTGTTCGATCGAATGTCTTGGATTAAGCGATGCATAAGGGTCTTGGAATACCATTTGGATATCTCGTCGAGTTTTTCTTAATTCAGATTTTGACATACTAGTAATCTCTTGATCTTCAAAAATAATCCTACCCTCACTTGCTTCAATCAAACGCGTGAGCAGACGGCCCGTGGTCGATTTACCGCAACCGCTTTCACCGACGATGCCCAATGTTTCTCCTTTTCTAACGTAAAAGGATACATCATCAACCGCTTTGACTTCTCCTTGTCTGCTCCCAAAAAGGCCGCCTGTAATCGGAAAGTACTTTTTTAATCCATTTACTTCAAGAAGTAACTCTGACACGGTTGTCACTCCCCTTCTTCAAAGTATGTAGGAAACAGCGCACTTCATGTCCGTCTTTTTCCGTTTTATACAAAACTGGTGTTTCTTCCTGGCATTGACTAAATGCCTCTGAACATCTAGCCGCGAACCGACAGCCCTTTTGGATTGATCCTGGTGTAGGGACAGTGCCGGGAATACTATAAAGCCGCTCCTTTTTCCCTCTTAAATCAGGGACGGATTTTAAAAGGCCCTTTGTATAAGGATGCTGAGGATTTTTGAGTATCGTTCTAACATCACCCTGCTCCACGATTTGCCCAGAATACATGACAATTACGCGTTCACAAATTTCTGCAACGACACCTAAATCATGGGTAATGAGAATGATCGTTGTATTTGTCTTTTTATTTAAGTCTTTCATTAAGGCAAGGATTTGTGCTTGAATTGTTACGTCAAGTGCGGTTGTTGGCTCATCCGCGATCAGCACTCTAGGATTACAGGCCATGGCCATCGCAATCATTACCCGTTGCCGCATACCGCCCGATAGTTGATGTGGATGCTCTTTAAGAATTCCTTCTGCTCTTGGAATACCAACAAGTTTTAATAATTCGATACTGCGTACATTTGCTTCTCGCTTTGAAAGGTCTGTATGCAGTCGGATGGCTTCCATTAACTGATTACCAATTGTAAACAACGGATTCAATGAGGTCATAGGCTCTTGGAATATCATTGAAATCTGATTGCCGCGGATTTTTCTCCACTCTTTTTCGGAGATATTTTTCAGGTCTTTTCCTTCAAAAATAATTTCACCATTCTCAATTTTTCCTGGTGGAGAAGGAATCAAGCCCATGGTCGCTAAAGAAGTGACACTTTTACCACTCCCCGATTCACCTACAATCCCTAGAATTTCTCCATCCTTTAATTCAAAACTGATACCATCTACTGCCGGCACGAATTTTTTCCCTGATTGAAACGATACTTTTAAGTCCTTAATACGAAGAATAGGATCCTTTTCCATATTTACACCTACCTGTACATTGATTGTTTTTATGTATTCTTTCTAATCAGAAATATAACAATATAATAAATTTTAAAATAATTATGACATATATTACTTTAGTGGTACTATCCATTTTTGTCAATTACGTGAAAAAAGTTCAAAATATTCCAGTAGCACATAGTCGCGTTAATGCAATAAGGCATTTTTTGTGTTATACACCAAATTTTTTATTTAAATATTAAAATAATAAAAAAATATAAAAAGAATAAAAAGACCCTGTAAGACTTTTGATGTCTTACAGGGTCTCTCATCTATTGTAAAAAATTATTTTTTCATACCTGTATAAATGTGAATGGCATCCCTTAAAAATTCTGCGGTCCCTGGCTGTTGTTTATCATAATAGGCGGTGAATCTTTCATCATCCACATACATTTGTGCCAGACCTGCATGGGCTTCCTTACTATATTCATTCCAATAGTAGCATAACCATTGCTTATGGAGGTCAGCGGCTGTTTGTGCCTTTTCTCCGGCTGGATCCCCTGTTTTAAAAGCTTCAGCTAACGTTTGTGTCAATTTTTCAGCTAGTGCTGTTACCTCATCATGTTGTTCTTGTGTCATATTCTGAAGTTTGGCATTTGACTTATTAACGGTTTCATCTCCATACTTTTCTCTAATTTCTTTCCCGTATTTTTTTTCATTTTCGTCAATTATTTTTTTCTTAAAACCCTCGAACTTTTCTTTATTTGACATTTTCATTCTCCCTTCTGTTACTGCGATCGTTTTATCTACATTCGCAATTAATAATTCTAACTGTTCCTTTTTCTCAAGGAGTTTTTCACGATGTTCTTTAAGTGCTGCAGCGCCATCAAAGTTTGGAGCCGTTACAATTTCTTTTATACTTTCTAAACTGATTCCTAATTCCCTGTAAAATAAGATTTGTTGAAGACGGTCCACCTCCGCTTGACCATAAATTCTGTATCCTGATGAATTAATTCTAGCTGGCTTAAGAATTCCAATTTCATCATAATACCTAAGTGTTCTGGTGCTAACACCTGCCAGACTTCCTAGTTTCTGCACGGTATACTCCATTCGACTACCTCCTCATAACCTAACGATACACCTTTACGCAACGTCAATGTCAATAACAATATAGCCTATTTTAATAGAAAAAGGTGCCTGACACCACAGATGGACAAATGTCCATCTGTGGTGTCAGGCACCCAATTAAGGCTATTAGAGCGAAAAGTCCCTCTTATCTGAAATCATTAACTATTTTAAAAAAACTTTCTTTTTCCCCTTTATTAAACTGAAATTCAGTATTATCAATGTTTATAACCTTTCATAACTTATTTTCTAAAAAAAGTTTTTGACAATTCAAAACGACAGAAAGTATTATAGTATAATAAAAGGGAGGTTGTAACATGTCAAACATGAATAGACAGAAAATTGTGGATAGTGTGCCTCAAACAGGATTTTTCGGACATCCTAAAGGACTATCTACTCTTTTCTTTACTGAATTTTGGGAGCGCTTTTCTTACTATGGAATGAGAGCCATCCTCGTTTTCTATATGTATTATGAAGTTTCTAAAGGCGGATTGGGCATTGATAAAAATCTCGCACTTTCTATCATGTCCATCTATGGATCACTTGTTTATATGTCTGGAATAATTGGCGGCTGGCTTGCTGACCGGGTCTTCGGTTCTTCAAAAGCCGTGTTTTACGGCGGAATCTTGATTATGTTTGGACATATAGCTCTAGCTATTCCTGGCAGTGTTTCTATGTTCTTTGTTTCCATGGTATTGATTGTCCTAGGTACTGGAATGCTTAAACCGAATGTTTCTTCCGCAGTAGGTGAATTGTACAGCGAAAAGGACGAACGTCGTGATGCAGGTTTCACTATTTACTATATGAGTATTAACTTGGGAGCATTCTTATCCCCGTTAATCGTTGGATCGGTTGGTAACTTCCACTTAGGTTTTGGAATTGCCGCTGTAGGTATGTTCTTAGGATTAATTGTGTTCAGTCTTACAAAGAAAAAAAATCTAGGTCTTGCAGGAACGATGATTGCCAATCCAATGTCACCTGCAGAAAAGAAAAAAGTCTTCACTTTTATTGGATTAGCTGTAATTATTCTTGCTGTTTTATGTGCAGTATTAATACCAAACGGACTTTTAACTTTTGCTAGCTTTATTAATATTGTTACTTTTCTTGGTATTTTAATTCCGACGATTTATTTCGTTGTGATGTACCGTAGTCCAAAAACAACAGCTGTAGAACGTTCAAGGATTATTGCTTATATCCCGTTATTTATTGCAGCGGTTATGTTCTGGGCAATTCAAGAGCAAGGTTCAACCATCCTTGCAAGTTATGCTGATACTCGTACACAATTACATTTTGCTGGAATTGAAATTAAGCCAGCGTGGTTTCAATCTTTAAACCCGTTATTTATTATTATATTTGCGCCTGTATTTGCTTGGTTGTGGGTTAAATTAGGAAAGCGTCAGCCATCAGTACCTCAAAAGTTCTCATTATCATTATTATTTGCTGGTTTGTCATTCCTAGTTATTCTTATACCTGCTTATTTTGGCGGTACGGATTCATTGGTGAGTCCAATGTGGCTTGTTCTTAGTTATTTAATTGTTGTATTTGGAGAATTATGCATGTCACCTGTTGGTTTGTCAGCGACTACTAAATTAGCGCCTGCAGCCTTCTCAGCACAAACGATGAGCTTATGGTTCTTAGCAAGTGCTGCTGCACAAGCACTAAATGCACAAGTTGTTAAATTCTACACACCTGAAACTGAAATGACCTATTTTGGTGTGATTGGTGGAGCATCTATCGTACTAGGTATTATCTTATTAATGTTAGCTCCGAAAATTCAGGGCTACATGAAAGGTATTCGGTAATAATAAAAAAAGGTGCCTAGTCTTCTCATCCATTGATGGTGAAGGCTGGGCACCTTTTTTATTTGTGATAAAATATAGTGTGAATGGAGGTATTCATATGGATCTTAAAGAAAAGGTAAAAAACCTTCCCTCTTCCCCTGGAGTGTATCTTATGAAGGACTCCAAAGCACAAATTATATATGTAGGAAAAGCAAAAAACCTTAAAAATCGTGTGCGGTCTTACTTCCAAAATTCAATGGCCCATCCTAAAAAGATAATAAAGCTAAAAGGAAGCCTAAAGGATTTTGACTATATCCTTACTGACACAGAATTTGAAGCGTTTATGTTGGAATGTAAATTAATCAGTGAAATTAAGCCCCTTTTTAATAGAATGATGAAAAATCCTCAATCCTATATCTATATTATGATTGAAATGGATGCCGGCTTTCACAGAATCAACACTTGTAGCAGTCCTGATAACCCTAACAGTCTTTATTTTGGTCCGTATACAAGCAAGCATACTGTCGAAAAAGCGCTCCAAGGTATCAAGGAATTCTATAAGATCTGCTGTAGCAGCCCTTCAAACAAGAACACTCCCTGCTTAAATTATTCCTTAGGTTTATGCCTTGGTATGTGTTTAGGAGGAGATGCACTTGATCGATATAATGAAAACATAACTAAGATTATCGGCTTACTGCATGGCACCGATATGAGCCTGCTTGAAGTTATGGAGCGAAGAATGACAGAGGCTTCTGAAGAATTTGATTTTGAAGTGGCTGCAAAGTATAGAGACACGTTGGATGCCATCCACTCCCTTCTAAATAAAGAAAAAGTGATTGAATTTACGGAAAGTAATAAAAATCTCGCAGTCGTTGAATCCTTAAATTACAGTACTTTTAAACTATTCCTAATTAAGAAGAACAAAATACTCTACAGTGAAAAATATTCATGGTCTGAGATTGAGGCTATGAGAGAAACAATCACGACCAATATATTAAGCATTTTTAAAACTACAGAAGTTAATTCAACAAAAAAAGTCAGCAGAGATGAAATTGATGCCGCGCAGATTATCTATAGTTATTTGAAAGGAAGCAACAGCAGTTATATCGTCATTTCTGAACAATTGCTTGATACTAAAAACACAGCTGAATTAGACGATGAGATAAACAGATTAATGCAAAAGCTATACGATTAATTGATAAATTAAAAATCTCTCATTAGAATTATGTTCATAGAAGTAAGGCAAAGTGATTTCTTTTTTCAATTCAAAAGAGGTATCGTTTTCTAAATAATAAATATAATCTTCTGATGGGTAATATAAAATCAATTCAATATTACGCTCGGATTTTTCCACCGATAGCAATATATTATTAATGGTTTTCATAAAAATTTGGATAGAAAACGGATTAAAAAAGTAAAATCGATTGTCATAAGGGTCTATTTGGTATTCTTCTGCCAAACCGCAATAAAAATCAATATTGCTATTTCTCGTGTCGGTTTTCTTTAAATAACTAGTTCGATTTTCAATTGCTTCCTGATAGAAATCCTCATTCATTTCAACGCCAACAACCATTGCATTAAATAGATAATGAATAAAAAAGTTTAATCGCCCTTTGCCACACCCAAAGTCAACTATTCGATCACGGCTAGTTAATTTATAGTTGTTAAATAATTCTTCGAGGGCGCTATATGGCGTTGGCTCATAACGATGGTAGTGAAAGGACTTATTAAATCCCTCTTGGTCCCCTCCCGTTTTTATCCCCATTAATTTATCATAATAATATTCTTTCATTGAAAACTCATAACTCCTATCCGAAAGAGTTCATCCCCCACTTTTTGTGAGGGATTCTTTTCAGGCTACTTTAATTGCTTTGCCAAAAGGAACCCTTGGCAAAATAGCTCCAGGTACAAGCCAAATCATTTCATAACTAACATTTTCTATGTCTTCTGAAATAAAGCCGGTTACATCGGTAATATAAAATAGTGTATCGATATTTTCTTCTTTTGCCCACTCAAGCACCAAGGTATACGAAGATTTCCCATGTGTATAGTATTTGATTGTATCACTTTTGACAGGTGATGTACTTCTAATTTTAAAATCTGCTTGCACCAAAATGGTGTCTGGCTTTAATTGTTCAAACAGTTTTACTATGTTATTGATCAATATGCTTGGGGCTTCATTCGTGGAAGTGTCTACAGCTAACGCAACCTTTTTATCTTGACGCTGTTGAATCATTGAAAGTATCGTTTTGTGCCATTTCAACACGACCAACTCCTTTGGAATGTATAAGTGAACCATATTATTTTGGTTTATAAAGAAAAGGTTTATGTTTGGATAATTGCGGTAATCAGAACAACAATAGAAACGTATGCAAGTAAAAAAGAAATGCTCATCTTGGTCTATTCACAGATGAGCACTAAATTTTACTATTCCTTGATTTCATTGAGTTCATCTATCAGTTGTTTGGTTCGTTTCGCATTTCCTTCGGCAAAGTTTTCAAGGCGTTCCTTTAGTTCATCATCATCATGAATTCGCTCTGCCGTTATTAGATATGTCCGCATTAAATTTTCTTCCGTTTCGATTGAATCCTCAAGAACGTCTTTAAGTAGTTCCTTTTCTTCTCCATTTTTACCATTAAACAAATTTATACCCATTGGAAAACCCTCCTTTTCATCCTTATCTTTCTCTTTTCCATTCCAGATATCCAGCCTAGTTAACAAATTCAGACTTGCCACACTTAATTAAATCGTGTAAGATTAAATCGTAGACGATTTAATTTAAAAAATTCCATAGTAAAAACCAAGGGGGAGACTCAATTGACAACGATTTATGATTTTAGTGTAAAGATGACTAATGGTGAGGAAAAATCATTAATGGATTATGAAGGCAAGCCTTTACTTATTGTGAATACTGCAAGTAAATGTGGGTTAACACCTCAATTCAAAGGACTTCAAGAATTATATGAAAAGTTTAATGAGAATGGTTTAGAGATTTTAGGTTTCCCTTGTGATCAATTCAATAATCAAGAATTTGCTAATATTGAAGAGACAACACAGTTCTGCCAATTAAACTACGGGGTAACCTTTCCAATATTCGCTAAAATTGATGTAAATGGCAATAATACTGATCCCCTATTTACTTATTTAAAGAACCAGAAACCAGGTGCTCTTACAAAAAATATAAAATGGAATTTCACAAAATTCCTAGTCGACTCTAGGGGTCAGGTGATCGAACGGTATGCCCCCACGACTGAACCAAGCAGAATTGAGAAGGATATAAAAAGATTATTTTCATAATTATTTTAAAGTAAGGTGATCATCTTGGAAGACTTCATGTTATTAAAAAACCAACTATGCTTTGCCATTTATGAAACAGCAAGTGAATTCAATAAGTTATATTCAAGTGCACTTCAACCTTATGGAATAACCTATCCTCAATACTTAGTTCTATTAGCATTATGGGAAAAAGATGGTATAACGGTTAAGGAGATAGGAGAAAAATTAAGTTTAGGTACTGGAACATTGACTCCCATGCTGACAAGAATGGAAGCAAATGGTTGGCTTAGAAAAGAGCGTTCAAAGGCAGATGAGAGAAAAGTCTATATCCATTTACAAAAGAAAGCACTGGAAGAAAAACAAGCCATTACAAAAACAGTTGGTGAAGAAATACAATCCTGTAATATTGAACTCGAGGAATATAAACAATTAATGGTGCGATTGAATCAATTGCATAGTAAGTTGAAAGAACGGGAACATTAACCTTACAACATGGTCAGTAAATACTTCATTCACAAAAACAACACTTTTTTTCAAGTGTTGTTTTTTAGTATTATTTAATTGAAGATATTTTTCGGATGGTCGGTTGGTCTTTGATCGACTGCGCTGGAAATTGATAGACAGATGGATTCCGTGTAGTGTCCATGACTTACGGTAAGAACGTTCCGAAGTCAGTGCATCATATACGTCTACAACTGCCACTATTCTTGCAAAGTATGGGATGTTTGTCCCTTTTAATCTGTCTGGATATCCGCTAAACTGTTCACTAAAAACCCGATTGCTATAATTTGCAATCGGGTATCTGTCTTTATTATAAAAAAAGAAATGACGCTAACGATTTACCTTTTAGGTAAGGACACCCATGTGCTTTCAAGCCATGTATCAAAGTCAGCACCCTTATCACCTTCGTAAGTATCATATACATCAAGTCTCATCTTCTGTATCTTCTCTTTGAACTCTTCATAGCTATGATCTTCAGGTAAACTCTTCTTAATTCTTACCAAGATTTTCGTTATATCTTTAATCAAGTCACCTTTTTTTCTTTGCGGTAATTGAACATCTTCCCCTAATTTTTTCAACTGACGGAATGCAGCTTCTTGAATCTTATATACGGAATCATTATTCATTACACGCATTAATATATCGACAATATGTTTGTTCTTCCACTTTCCTAACTCTTCAACAGCATCTAAACGTTCCCTCCAATTAGATGTTCGACTAGCCTGCTTTTTTAATTCCTCATAATTTTCAGGTAACGTATTTTTTTCTTCAGTTTTTTTCAAATAATCCAATCTCCTTCTCTTCATATATAATTCGACCATACCTTATACAAGATTTGAGTGTAATATTTATAATGATTGATGTCAATTTACACTGTAATAAACTGAAAAAACAGTAGGTAGGTTATGTTCAGTTTAAAAAAAGCAAGTAGACATGTCCAAACTTAGACTTTGTCTACCTGCTATTGCCTCCATGACTGGAGATCTATAAACTGTATCTAACCATTGGATTATTAAACAATCCCTGTTACCAAATATACTAAAATGATAAAGAAAGCAGCGATTGTTTTAATGATGGTAACAGCGAAAATGTCACGGTAGGACTGCTTATGTGTTAAGCCTGTGATCGCAAGCAACGTAATGACGGCCCCGTTATGCGGAAGTGTATCCATACCCCCTGAAGCCATGGAAATTACGCGGTGCATTACTTCAAGCGGGATACCGAATTGAGTTGCTAGTTCAATATATTTATCTGCCATAATCCCAAGTGAAATGGCGATACCAGCCGATGCGGAACCAGAAATAGCAGATAGAACATTGGTTGTAACTGCCCCATTTAATAGAGGATTCGTAAATAATTTAGCAATTCCATCTCTCGCCATCGTAAAACCAGGAAGGTTTGAAATTACCGCCCCAAAACCATATTCTGTTGCAGAGTTCATGATGGCTAATAATGCACCAGCAATACCAAGATTCATGCCATCTTTGAAGTTCATAACAACGGGTTTACGATTGTATAAAATGGTCGTAAGAATACCGACAATAAGAGCAATTTCAACTGACCAAATACCGACAACCTGGGAAGTTTCAATATTTGGAAAATTTAAGCCAATCTTAGAAAAATCAAAGCCATTAGGATACCATTTTGGAATCCAAGTGGTTAACACTTTATTTAAAACACCGACAAGGACTACTGGAACAAATGCCAAGATTTTACGGGCTATACTTTCATTTTGGTCTAAATCAATGTCGATCTGTTTTTCTTTGATTGTGCCGAAACTATAATAGCCTTCGCCCGCTTTTTCTGCCTTTTTACGACGTGAGTTTAAATAGAGCATCCCAAGTATGAAGATAAAAATTGCCCCAATTATTCCAAGAGTAGGCGCGGCATAAAGATCTGTTTTGAAAAATGTAGTTGGGATAACGTTTTGTACCTGAGGAGAACCAGGAAGTGCGTCCATCGTAAAGGTAAATGAACCAAGTGCAATCGTCCCTGGAATCAATCGTTTCGGAATATCTGACTGTCTAAATAAATGTGCTGCAAATGGATAAACAGCAAAAGCAACAACGACTAAACTTATGCCACTGTATGTTAGAATCGCACACAATAAAACGATAACTAACATTGCACGTTTACGTCCTACTAACTGAATAAGGGTAGATGCAATTGAACGGGCTAATCCTGACATTTCTACTACTTTTCCGAAAATAGCTCCTAATAGGAAAATTGGAAAGTATAGTTTAATATATTCAACCATTTTCCCCATAAATACGTTGGAGAAAAACGGAAGAACCCAATCTGGGTCTGTTAAAAAGACGGCGAATAATGCACATAACGGTGCAAACATGATAACTGAAAATCCCCGGTATGCAATAAACATTAACATTCCGAGTGCTAATAATATAATAACTAATTCCATAAAATTTCTCCTCTATTCCTAAGATGTAAATTCCAACTAAGATGAAATTAAGACGGTTATCTATCTCTTCTTAACAGCTTAAAACGCTTACATGTACAGTGTAAATAGAAAATCAATAATTGTTATTTCGATATAACTTATTTGATAGAAGGGGAACTGTTTCGTCCCCTCTTCTGAAAACTCTATTCTATTAATCTATTTGTGATGAGTTATAAAATTTTAGGCCAAAACTATTTTTGACTTGTTTTTAGCAATCTCTGCAGCCACTTCAACAATCATATCCTCTTGACCGCCAACTACTTTCCGCTTTCCTAGTTCAATTAAAATATCGCGCGAATCTACACCAAATTTTGCAGCTGCACGTTTTGCATGAAGAGCAAAGCTAGAATATACACCAGCATATCCGAGTGTTAGGCTGTCTTTTGTGATTTCTTGTGGTACTTGTAAAAGTGGTGCCACAATGTCCTCAGCTAAGTCCATCATTTTATATAAATCTACCCCTGTTTTAATACCCATCCGTTCGCAAACTGCTACAAGTACTTCTGTTTGTGTATTACCGGCACCAGCACCCAGGCAACGAACACTGCCATCAATACGAGTGGCACCTTCTTCGATTGCGGCAAGTGTATTGGCCATCGCTAAAGATAAATTGTTATGACCATGGAAACCAACATTAACGCCAATGGATTGTTTAAGAGCACGAATACGTTCGCGAACTTGGTCTGGAAGTAAGTAACCTGCAGAGTCAACAACGTATACTGAATCTGCTCCATAGCTTTCCATTAATTTAGCCTGTTCTACTAATTTAGCAACAGGTGCCATATGGTTCATCATTAAGAATCCAACTGTTTCCATCCCTAATTCTTTTGCGTAGGCAATGTGTTGTGGCGCCACGTCTGCTTCTGTTACATGTGTTGCAATACGAGCCATTTTTGCTCCTAAATTAGCTGCTTCTTTTAATTCATGTAAAGTACCGATTCCTGGTAAAAGTAACACAGCAATTTTGGATTTGTCGGCAACAGAAACGGCTGCTTCGATTAATTCCATTTCATTTGTACGTGAAAGTCCATATTGTAAAGAAGATCCTGCTAAACCGTCTCCATGTGATACTTCGATATAAGGAACATTTGCGTCATTTAATGCCTTTGCAACCTTAAGTACTTGTTCAACTGTAAATTGATGATTGATCGCATGGCTTCCATCGCGTAATGCAACCTCTGTGATAAGAATATCTCTTTCATTTGTCATTATTTTTTACCCCTTTCTACAGTTCAAACTGTTTCTTTCGTTAATAATTTTTTAGCAAACGCTTCGGCAATTTTAACACCGGCAGATGTCATGATATCTAAGTTTCCTGCGTATTTAGGAAGGTAATCACCAGCACCTTCTACTTCAAGGAAGATGGTTACTTTATTTCCTTCAAAAATTGGTTCTGTGCGGAGTCGATAGCCTGGAACATAGGATTGAACAACCGTAGTCATTTCCTCAATCGATTTCCTAATCGCTTGTTCATCCATTTTTCCATCCTCAACAAGTGTATAAACGGTATCACGCATCATAATTGGCGGTTCAGCAGGGTTTAGAATCATTATTGCTTTTCCTTTTTTAGCACCACCAACCTCAGCAATTGCATGTGAAGTTGTCTCCGTAAATTCATCGATATTTGCACGTGTTCCAGGGCCAGCACTTAAGCTCGCAATCGTTGCAACGATTTCTGCATACTCTACTGGAGCTACTCGGTTAACTGCATGAACCATTGGAATGGTGGCTTGACCACCACAGGTAATTAAATTGATATTATCTTTATCTAAATGTTCATCAATATTTACAGCAGCACATACATATGGGCCTACAGCTGCAGGGGTCATGTCAATTACTTTTATTCCTGCTTCTTTTAACACTTTTGCATTATAAAGATGAGCTTTGGCTGAAGTTGCATCAAAAACGATGTCTGCTTCTAGTGTTTTGTCTGCAAGAAAACCATCGATTCCCGTATCAACCCCAGCATAACCTAATTCTCTTGCACGGCGTAATCCGTCTGATTGCGGGTCAATCCCAATCACAGCTGTTAGCTCTAAATATTCAGAGCGTCCAAGTTTGATCATTAAATCTGTACCAATGTTCCCTGAGCCAAGAACGGCAACTTTTACTTTTGACAAAATAATTCTCCTCCTAAAAGTTAATGTGTTTATTTCTCTCTTTGGCTTTCTATCAGGTATTTTTACCTTTATAGCCTAAACAACTTGAAATCTCTGCTGCAGCACTTTTAATTCCTGCTATCACCTTAGGTAGCCGATTTTCATCAAGCCTCATTTTAGGTGCAGCACAACTTATTGAAGCGATTACATTTCCTTGATGATTAAATATCGGCGCAGCTATACATTTAAGCCCTAACTCAATTTCCTCATCATCGACCGCATAGCCTTGCTCACGTATGGAATGTAAATGGTCTTTTATTTCCTCAATATTTGTCATCGTGTGCTTTGTAAATGATTCCAAATTGATAGATGATAATATTCTGTTAACATCGTTTTCATTAAGGTTGGCAAGTATTGCCTTTCCCACACCCGTACTATGAAAAGGAGCTCTTTTTCCAATATGCGAATAAATAGTAAGGGCACTTTGACCTTCTACTTTTTCAATGTAAATAACTTCATCTCGCTGTAACGAAACTAAGTGAACAGTTTCATTTAGTTCATCCACTAAATCTCTAATAATGGGCCTTGCAATTTTCCCAATATCGAAATGTTTTCCGACAAAATTCCCAAGTTCAAAAAGCTTGATCCCAGGCTTATATTTCAAATCCTCAGGATTTTGTTGAAGAAACCCTCTATGTTCCAAGGTCTTGATAATACCGTGGACAGTACTTTTTGATAAATTTAAATTCTCACTAATCTCTTTGATACTTAGTTCTGGTTTAGTAGCCAAAAATAATTCTAGGATATCAGCGGCTCTTTCAACAGACTGAATTAAACGTTCTGACACAACCATCCTCCTTATATTCGACATTATCGAACGAAGTTCACATTTCTTAAGGACAATCTAATAGTAACTCTCGTTCATTATTCTGTCAATATTTTTAATAATTTAGTTGTTTTTTTAATTTACGTTGAAAATATAAAAAAAGGAGCCTGATTTCATAGAAATCAGACTCCTTTTTAAATAATCTCAAATTGTTTAAAACCTGTTGTATCTGGGATAAAATCTAACGTTTTATTATTGAAATAATGGCACTCACCATTGTCAATAATGAAATGCAACTCATCCTTAGTGATTTCTGCATCATTTGGCTGAATCGTTTCTTCCAAGGTCAATTTCACTTTCATAAAACAACTTTTACGCATTTGCAGCCGGATAAATTGTTTTGAATCAGCTAGTTTCAACCTATTTTGTAGTTCTGTTTTGGCATTTTCAGTTAATATAAACACGCGGTCATCCTCACACCTTAATTTCCTAAAAAGAGATTTAATTAATGATTATCATGTACCACAAAAGGTTTGGTAAGGCTGGGTTGATTGCTCAGGAAGCGTGCAGTATTCCGCCTGTTCTGGGGAGTGCGCATATGGGCTTGAAAGTACATTAAGCAACCGCTCCATTACGCTGTAGTCTTCTTGATTCACGGCAGCGTCTAGTGCGGCCTCCACCCGGTGGTTACGAGGAATTACCGCAGGATTGCTATTACGCATCAACTGGTGTGAGGAGTCTTTCGATTCCTGCTGTCTGTTTAGACGTGCTTGCCATTGCTCATACCACTGCTTAAATTCCGAAGTCTCCACTAAGACTGTATCCTCCGGCTTATCGAAAGTTAATGCTCGGAAAGTATTGGTATAGTCCACCTTATACTTCTGCATCATAGTTAAAAGATTATCAACAAGAGATTCATCCTGTTCTTCCTCGTTAAATATGCCGAGTTTGGCTCTCATTCCAGCCAGCCAATTACCCTGGAACAACTCCATAAAATGTGAAATCTCATCCTGAGCCAGTTGGACAGCCTGTTCCTGATTGTCATGTAAGAGCGGCAAAAGAGTTTCAGCCAATCGAGCGAGATTCCAACCGGCAATATACGGCTGATTGCCATAAGCATAACGTCCTTGCCTATCAATAGAACTAAATACTGTTGCAGGATCATAAGTATCCATAAAAGCACACGGACCATAATCAATCGTTTCTCCGCTAATGGTCATGTTGTCGGTGTTCATGACCCCGTGGATAAAACCAACCAACTGCCATTTCGCTACTAGCGCTGCCTGACGTTTGATCACTTCCTGTAGCAGCGATAGATATCGTCTCTCATCAGTGTCAACGTGTGGATAATGGCGTTTTAGTGTATAGTCTGCTAGTACCTGGAGCTCCTCAACTGTGCCCCATTTTGCAACGTATTGAAAGGTACCAACGCGCAGATGGCTGGCTGCCACACGAGTCAGAATCGCACCTGGCAGGGCGGTTTCGCGGAGTACTGCCTCCCCGGTTGTCACAACAGCTAAACTTCGGGTGGTTGGTATCCCAAGCGCATCCATTGCTTCGCTGATGATGTATTCACGCAGCATCGGTCCAAGCCCCGCTCGACCATCGCCTCCGCGGGAGTACGGTGTTCTACCTGGACCCTTAAGTTGAATATCAAACCGTTCACCTTTCGGGGTGATTTGTTCACCAAGCAAGATAGCCCGTCCATCCCCTAATTTCGTGAAATGCCCAAATTGATGCCCTGCATATGCTTGGGCAAGCGGCATTGCCCCATCAGGTATCCGGTTGCCAGCCAACACCGCTACACCATTTTCGCTTTCGAGCTCCTGTATATTCAAGCCAAGGGAGGTTGCCAGCCGATTATTGAGAATAATCAACTTGGGTGAGCGTACAGGGGTTGGGTCGGTACTGGTAAAAAATGATTCTGGCAGTCGGGCATAACTGTTATCTAAATTCCAGCCTAGTTCATTAATTTCTTTAGCCATCGAATCCCCTTTTCTTTTTAAAAAGTTTAGAGCAACCAATGTAGTGTTGCTCTGTTTGTTATTACTGTTCCCTATATTTTATAGCTATACCTTTTAAGAAATTCCTTGCGTATTTATCCCCGCACTCTTTATAATTCTTATGTCCTTCTTTTCTTAATAAAGCGCCGAGTTCTCCTTTTGTTACTGTTATTCCTGCATTTTCGAATATTTCCAGCATATCCTCAGTAGTTAATGCCAGCGCTATTTTCACTTTCTTCAACAAGAGATTATTAACGTTTGCGCTTTTCTTTATTGATGGTTCCGGTGTATCCGACTGTCCTGGTTTGGTCTCTTGTTTCCCTCTTTTAAAAATAATAAGGCCATTTAAAAATGAATCTAACATACTGTTATTACATTTTATTTGATCGTCATATTCAGCCTCATCATCGGATTTTGTTAGAATCTTTATTACCTCAGGGACTGTTACTTCCACTCCGCCAAGTTTAAATATTTCTGCCATTTCTTTATTTTTTATTTCTAGTGCATATCTCATTCGAATTAATATATCATTATTATCCATCAGTAAGTCTCCCTTTAAAATTGATGTTCCACTTTTAGACTGTCATTTTCCAACTTGATAAAGCTAGCCAGTTCTCCATTTGCTCATACTCGGGGATTATTTTACCTACAAGGCGCCAAAAAGATCGATCATGATTCAGATGAACCATATGGCACATTTCATGAACGACTACATATTCAATTACCTTCAATGGTGCCATCGCGAGCTTCCAATTGAAGGTTAATAGCTGCCTGGAATCACAGGTTCCCCAGTTCCTGTTATTATCAGAAATACGGATAGACCTTGGTTTTATTTTAAAGTTACTTTGATAGGAACGAATACTCCTCTCTACTAAGGTTTTACATTGCTGATAATAAAACCGTTTTAAGGCTTGTTTTATTTTCTCATCCTCAAGCTGTTTCACATATATATATAACTTATCCCCTTCTAACACTACATAGTCTTTCTTGATAGTTATATCTTGAGAGACCTGGATAGAATATTCGTCTCCTAAATAAAGAAAGGTTTCACCATGATCATAGACCTTTACCTTTTGGCCAAGCGTTCTATCCTTCATTTCTGTTGATTTTTGCTGGATCCAATCCCATTTTTCCTCTAATAATTGCAGGATAAGTTCATCGGAGGTCCCTTTAGGAGCCTGGATTTCAACATTTCCATAAACATCTATATAAATGCCCATGGATGTACGATTTTTATAATTTATCTCAAAACTAAGGGTCTGACCTAAATATTTATGTATCATTTAATCACCTTCATTTATGACAATGGGTAAAATAACAGCAAAAAAAATTAGAGTAAGTATAAATAACCTACTCTAACATGATTTTGCCTATGTTTATTTGAAAAAGCAATTAACTTTTTTGCAAGGGTCTCACTATTTAAGATTACATTTCAAAAAATGGTTACTTCTAACGCAATACTCTAGCAGCACTAGAAAATTTAGACGGATTATACGAAGCAATTTTCACAACATCACCCGTTTGCGGAGCATGTATATATTGCCCGCCTCCAATATAAATGCCGACATGATAGGCAGGAGAACCCCTGAATACTAAATCTCCTGGCTGTACTTGACTCGGAGAAATTCTTGTTCCAACATTTTGCTGGTCTCGTGAAACTCTTGGCAGATTAATGCCAACTGAACGAAACACATAGGAAGTGAATCCCGAACAATCAAATCCGCTTGGCGTTGACCCGCCCCAAACGTAAGGAACGCCCAAAAATTGTTTAGCGTAAGCAATCATCGCACTTGCCGATCCAGAGTTAGTTGAAATGGCTGCAACTGACGGTGGTGCAGACTTAGAAGGTCTGCTGCTTACTGGTGCCTGTTGTTGAGTTTGTTGCTGGGCTTGTTGAGCAGGCTGTTGGGACTGTTGTTGGGCTTGCTGAGCTCGTTCTTGGGCTTGTTGTTGTGCAGCAAGCTGTCGGGCTTGTTCAGCCTTTTGTTGTGCCAGTTGAGCCTGTTGGTTTTGTAATGTGTTTTTCGCCTCAGCTATTCCTTTTTCAACTTCTTTTTTATCTTCTTCAATCTTTTTTTGTTCAGAAGCTAATTCAACCTGGCTCTTTTTTAATTGGTCAAACTCATTATGTAATTTTTCCTCTGCATTTTCTAACGCTTGTTCTTTATCATTTAAACCGTTCAGTAAGTCTGTGTCAGTTTCCATGATATGCGATATAGCAGTAAAACGAGTTAAAAACTCTGAAATGTTATCAGACGAAAGTAAAAGCTCCGCGTAAGTAGCGATTGATTGTTTGCCCTCTAACTGAATGCTTTTTAGACGATCAGAATAGACCTTTTTATGAGCATCTAAGGACTTTTTAGCGTTTTCAATTTCAGCCTCTGTTTTTTCAATTTTTCCTTGTTGTGTTTTAATCTGATCGTTTAGTTTTTGACTTTTCTCCATGGATAAGGAGATCCGGTTGTCTAATTGCTGGATCTTTGTTTCAAAGTCATTGATTTGTACTTTTGTAGAATTGATTTCTTTTAGTGTAACTGGTGAATCTACTGGACTTGCAAAAGTAGGTGTTGCTTGAATCATAGTGGCGAGGATGGCAGCCGATACTGTATATTTAAATAATTTTCTTATCATTTTAAAATCTCCTCTTGTTACCTATTGTTTATTCGATTTTTTTATATATTAATAGTTTATCTTCCAAACGGACTAATAACAATGAAACAGTCGATAATGTAATATAATTGTAATTTTATGTAGAATAATCTGATAAAGAGTCGACTCCTGTTCCCTATTTTAGACGGACACCCATCACGGTATTCTAGAGCATAAACATAAACCTAAACCTGTATTGTTAAAATAGACCAAAAAAAAAGAAACAGGATATTATCCCATTCCAAATTTGCAGCTTCTTAATATTAATTCTTTTAATTCCTTTGTATTTTCCAAATTCCTCAGTATAGGCCTTTCCTCTAAGAGGATTTTTTAATAAATCATCTGTTTCTAAACAAGTTGAGAAATAAAAGGTACATAAAAATATTTGTCAACTTGGGATCAAGACCTTAAGTCCGCACTTACATGGCTTGTTTTAATCATTCTAATCTAATTATTTTGCTCAAGGCATTGATAAACCGCCATCATATCTCGTTTATTTAACTCACGAATACGATTGAAAATTGGAATATCAGCGACAGCTTCTGTATATAAGCTTTCTTCAACAACATCACTTACTATGCCGGTTAACCATGTTTTTACTGATATGCCTTCGACCATTTCCTTGCGACCTTCATCATTGATGCCACTTGCACGACAACTCACACATGGTATCGTTAATTTAAACACGCCATCATGAAGATTCTCTTCTGTAATGACTTTCTTTCCTTTACAGAATGGACATGGATGACTTTTTATAATCTTATTAATTTGAGTGACTATTTTTTTGTAACCAAATGTTTCATAAACATATGTTAGTTTTTTGTATTTTCCATTATTAAAATACTTATTAATGATGGTTTCTCTCGTCTCATTGATATTGGCAAAATCACAGATGGTAATCTCATTATTAATGCTGATGGATTCGATATTGTCTCTAATGCTGTCCCAGAATGGTAAGACATTTTGTAATACTATTTCATACCCAACAAAGCTTGCGAGTTCCAATTCAAACATTTTCAGCGCGACTTGTGTTTTTCTAGACAGCAGGGAGACATCTTCTGTCAAAGTCATATCGCCGCCAACAATAGATTTTAGCTTTACGAGTACAGGTAACTCACCTACTAATTGTAACACTTGATCAAGTGGCTGATTAATAATCTCACGAATATCTGTGTCACCAAATGTAAGCTGTTTATGATGATTAAGTACAGTTCCATGACAAATCGGACAAGTAATCATTTCTTTAGATGCTTTCATTTGCTCTTTAATTAGCGATTTCGAAATGACCATATACCCACCAACGATGGTATTAAAGCCTACCCAGGTCCTCTGTGTCTTGCCTGCTCTATCATAGAATGTCTTTTCAAAGTATCCGTACCAAAACGTATGCTTTTCTTCTTTTGACATCTCATTGTAGCTTTTCGTCAGATCAAACCCGAGCTCATTCTTAATTTCCTCAAATAGAAACTCTAATTTTGGATATTGATAATATTTTAATACTTCCATCACTTCAGGATAAAATAGGCCATCCCAGAATGGAACCGTTTTGTCCTGAATGACAAGATCTTTATCAAATATTTCAATCTTAAGGCGGCCTGAGCACGAAGGACAATGATTGTCCTGTGAATAGAAATCAAAACTTCTCGTATCTTTATTGGTCGGATGCGCCGCCACAATATGGTTGATCACGCCGCACATTTCATAGAGAAAACTATATTGACTATACAAATGTCTTTCAAGATCTATGGCAATGACAGGTGCAATAGTTTCAGATTCGTATTCGCCGTAAATCAAACGGGCCATTGATGATAAGCTTTTTAAGATACCGCCCTTATAGACATTTTCTGCATTTTTAAAATAGTCGATATGATTTTCTTTTAAATAAGTAATGCCATTTTGCGCTTTGAGTGTCGAAGAAATTTGCGATGGAAGCGCATCATCTTCCCTATTTTTAAGCTCGTAATATTCGTTATGACTGACAACTTCAAGATGCGTGACAGGTGCAATCTTTCTTTTACCAAAATCAACGATAAAATCAGAGCTTTCTAACATATAGGCATTATGTTCAATCATCATGATAGAGACTGATTCATCTTGCAGAATGACCCTGACACTATCAATGAATTGGTTTAAAATATTTTGTGATAACCCTTTTGAAGGCTCATCAAAAATAAAAAGCGTATGTGGGTTTCTTGAGTTAGCAAACAGCTCCGAAACTAAATGAACACATTGAAATTCTCCAGTCGATAATGTTTGTGTTTTTCTTTCTAATGTCAAATAACCTAGTCCAAGTTTGATCAATAAGCTCAAACGTTTATGTGCGATATCCTCATTTGGAAGGTCCTCAATAATGTCTTCAATCGAGCGCTCAAAAATATCATCAATATCTTCACTATATTTTGTGAGTTTCTTTTTGATATCAAGAAAAGTCGCAACGGTGGATCGACTGGTAATCGATTGGTTTCGATCCTGACCAACGATAACCAGTTTATCTTTTGGATAACGCTTCAGAAAATCTTTGGCGATACATTCATTGACTAGCGTAGATTTACCACATCCAGACTCACCCGTAAAGGTGACAAGTCTATTTTTGGGAATCTGAATTTCAGCCATTTGAATATTACGGAAGTAAAGATCTTGAAAATGATAGTATTCTGCTGGCACTCCCTGATTTCGTTCCCAGGGAATCGGTTTTGGACGCGGTGATTCTTCGACAATTTTTCCGCCGTATTTACCACTGCCAGGTCCAAAGAACAATTGCTCATCCGTTGTATCCAGCACTGTGTCAGAATGATCAATGAACCAAATTTGGTTCTTATAGCCTAATTGTTGAATCTGTTCTAAAATTTTCAATAATGTTTGGTGATCAAGACCAACGGAGATTTCATCAATAATAATCACGGTATTTTCACTGGCTGCCATGAATTCTGCCAAGTAAAGCCGTGTTAATTCCCCTCCTGACAAAGTACCCATGATCCGATTTAATGTTAAGTAACCAATATTCATATTGATAATATTTTTAAGAATATGTTGTTTCGCTTCATTAATATGTAATTCCTCTGAAAGGGAATGAATCGATTCAATGCTTAAATTGTTGATATCGGAAATACTATGTGGTTGATCAAATAAATCAATTTTATATTGTTCAACTTCTTGATTATAGCGCTTTCCCTTACACTTTTTACATTCGACATTTTTAGTAGTTCCACGACCTTTACAATCCGGACACCAGCCCAACGGATTATTAAATGAAAAAACTTCCGGAGAAAGATTATATTTTTCAGCAAGACTAACACGAATCTCTGTAAACACGCCAGTATGCGTGCCAATTGTTGAACGTGGATTGGAAGAAATGGATGATCTCCCGAGAAAAAGTACTAAAGGCATCTCTTCCATCTTGATGGCACTGAAATTAGTTTCCATAATATTGGGGAATAAATACTGATATTCAGCCTTAGGCAATAAGGAAACGAGACGCTTCTTGGATTCTTCACCAATAGTTTGACAAAATGTGGTTTTACCAGATCCGGACAAACCAGCAATTCCTAACGATTGATCTTCCGGCAAGACGGCATCTAAACGATTAATATTGTTGGCAATTAATTGATTTATTTTCATATTGATCCTCCCCATTCTCTAAATCTAGTATTGCCATGTTAGCACAACTTCAAATGAATTTGTTGTGTTAGTTTTTGAAAAAACAAACGACTCAGTCCTATACTGAGCCGTTTGGTCTTACATTTCCTCTAACAATTTTTTCAGTTCTTCGCCCATGTTTGCCCAACCATATTTCGCACCATTGAACGCTTGATCTTCTTTTTCGAATCCTGTTTGGTCAAGATGTAAGTAGGTTGTTCCATCCTCTTCCTTCAATGTCCATGTGACAGTAGTGTTTATCGGACCACCTACCCATGTGTAAGATAACTTATAAGGCTCGTCCACTACTAATACTTCACAATCTACAATTAAATTCCACTGCTCATTTCGGAATTGACATTTATGTCCTACGATTGGTTTGAAGTCATTTTTCATTATCCATTTTGCAAGAGTATCCGAATCTGTTAATGCGTTCCAAACCTTATTGATTGAACTTGTAAACTGAAAATCTAATGATACACTTGCCATTATTCATTCCTCCGATAATAAATTTTTTAAGAGTATCACTTTTTCCTTCCAAAATTTCTCGTAAAAGGATACCCAATCTTTAATTTCTTGTAGGGGAGCTGCATTTAGTCGATACCTTGTTTCCCTACCAATTTTACGGTCAGCAACTAGACCGGCTTCTTTAAGGATTGCCAAATGTTTAGATACAGCAGTACGCCCCATTTGAAATTGAGCCGTTAATTCGTGAAGAGGTAACTCTTCTGCATCTGCCAACAATCGTAACAATTTACGTCTCGTTGGGTCAGCGATGGCTGCATAAACATCACGCTCTTGATTTTTCTCGTTCAAAATCACCCCCCCTTTTTAAATAGGACACTAATTAGTGTCTTTATTATAGGACACTAATTGGTGTCCCGTCAAATTTTATTTTAGTCATAAGTTAATCGTTCTATTCATTTGTCATCATATCTTTATTCATATTCAATACAGTTTTGATAATCCGTTACAGGAAACGTAAAAAGGCAACACCCAGAGTAATATGGTACCTATAGAT